>NZ_JBEXOV010000048.1:0-58039 GCF_040611715.1 Streptomyces sp. NPDC006544
GCCCGCGCCCGGCCGCGGACCCGCGGCTCACCGCCGCGTACGGGCTCCCGCGCGGCCCCGCCGCCGACCCCACCGGTCCCGAGGCGCTCGCCGCCGGTCACACCCGGGCCTTCGCCCTCAGCCGGGCCGGCCGCACCGAGGAGGCCCTCGCCGTCTACGCGGCCGTGGCCGACGGACGGGCCCGGGTGCTCGGCCCGGACCACGCCGACACCCTCGCCGCGCGGCAGGAGGCGGCGTACGAGACGGGCCTGCTCGGCCGCCACCAGGAGGCCTACGACATCTACCGCGCGGTGCTCGCCGCCCGGGAACGGACCGTGGGCCCGCGCCACCCCGACACCCTGCGCTGCCGGCACAACCTGGCCTGCGCCCTCGGCGCCCTCGGCCGGTTCGCCGAAGCCCACGCCGCCGCCGCCGAGGTCGCCGCCGACCGGGCGGCGGTGCTGGGCGCGGAGCACGCGGACACGCTGCTGACCCGCTACGAAGCGGCCTACGCGCTCGGGCGGCTGGAACGCTGGAAGGAGGCCCTGGCCGGCTTCCGGCACGTGGCCGCCGTACGGGAGCGGGTGCTCGGCCGGGACCACCCCGACACGCTGGCCGCACGGTACGAGTCGGGCATCGCGCTCGGCCGCACCGGCCGCTCGGGCGAGGCCCTGGAGCTGTTCCGCGAACTGGTCCGCGACCGTACCCGCGCGTACGGGGCCGCCGACCCGGAGACGCTGCGCGCCCGGCACGTCCTCGGGGTCAACCTGGGGCGGCTGGAGCGCTGGGAGGAAGCGGTGGCCGAGGCCCGGGAGGTGGGCACGGCGCGCGCCCGCACGCTCGGCGCCGAACACCCCGACACGCTGGTCAGCCGCCGGGAACTCGCCGTCGGCCTCGGCCGGCTGGGCCGCTGGGACGAGGCGCTGCCGGTCTACCGGGAACTGTCCGGCATCCGCGAACGGTCGCTGGGCGACGACCACCCCGACACGGTCGCCGCCCACGCCGACGAGGCGCACTGTCTGGAGCGGCTCGGGCAGGTGTGTTACCAAGAGCCATGACGACCTCGCGGGGCTTCAGCACGGACGTGTACGACGCGGTGATCGTGGGCGGCGGTCACAACGGACTGGTCGCCGCCGCCTACCTGGCACGGGCCGGCCGCTCCGTGCTCGTCCTGGAGCGGCTCGGCCGCACCGGCGGGGCCGCCGTGTCCGCCCGGCCCTTCGCGGGGGTCGACGCCCGCCTGTCCCGGTACTCCTACCTCGTCTCCCTGCTCCCGCAGAAGATCGTGCGCGAGCTGGGGCTGCGCTTCGAGGTGCGCAAGCGCGAGGTCTCCTCGTACACCCCCGTGGACCGCGCCGGACGGCCCGGCGGGCTGCTGGTCGGCGGCGGCGAGGCGCGCACCCGGGAGTCCTTCGCGCGGCTGACCGGCTCGGAGCGGGAGTACGAGAGCTGGCGCGCCTTCTACGGGACCACCGGGCGGGTGGCCCAACGGGTCTTCCCGACGCTGACCGAGCCGCTGCCCACACGGGCGGAGCTGCGGGCCAGGGTCGACGACGAGGCGGCCTGGCGGATGCTGTTCGAGGAGCCCCTCGGGCAGACGGTGGAGCGGGAGTTCGCGGACGACCTGGTGCGCGGGGTCGTCCTCACCGACGCCCTGATCGGGACCTTCGCCGGTGCCCACGACCGCTCGCTCGCCCAGAACCGCTGCTTCCTCTACCACGTGATCGGGGGCGGTACGGGGGACTGGGACGTGCCCGTCGGAGGCATGGGCGCGCTCACCGGCGCCCTGGCGGGGGCCGCCCTGGCGGCCGGGGCGGAGATCGCCACCGGGCACGAGGTGCTGCGCGTCGAGACGGACGGCACGACCACGGCACCGGCCGAGGTGACCTTCCGGACGGCCACGGGGGAGGGGCGGGTGGCCGGGCGGGTGGTGCTCGTCAACGCCTCGCCCGGGGCGCTGGCCGAGCTGCTGGGCGAGGAGCCCGCGCGGCCCGCCCCCGAGGGCGCCCAGCTCAAGGTCAACATGCTGCTGAAGCGGCTGCCCAGGCTGCGGGACACCTCCGTGGACCCGCGCGAGGCGTTCGGCGGGACCTTCCACATCGCGGAGGGGTACGAGCAGCTCGCGCGGGCCCACGCGGAGGCCGCGACCGGCGAACTGCCCTCCGTGCCGCCCTCGGAGATCTACTGCCACTCGCTGACGGATCCGACGATCCTGGGGCGCGAGCTGGCGGAGCGGGGTTATCAGACGCTCACCCTCTTCGGACTGCACACCCCGGCGCGGCTGTTCCGGCACGACAACCAGGGAGCGCGGGAGGTCCTCCTCGCGGCCACCCTCGCCCAGTTGGACGCCCATCTGGCGGAACCGCTCACAGACTGCCTGGCCTTCGACGCCGACGGGCGCCCCTGCATCGAGGCCAAGACACCGCTCGACCTGGAACGCGAACTGCGGCTGCCGGGCGGCCACATCTTCCACGGAGACCTGTCCTGGCCGTACTCCGCGCCGGACGGCCCGGGGGATCCGGGGAGCCCGGGGGGCCGGTGGGGCGTGGAGACCGCCCACCGGAACGTACTGCTGTGCGGCGCGGGCGCGGTGCGCGGCGGCGGCGTCAGCGGGGTCCCGGGCCACAACGCGGCGATGGCGGTGCTGGGGCACTGACCGCGCGGGGGCCGGTGCCGCGGGCCTGCGCGGGGGCGTACTGCGGGGGCCTGAACGGCAGGTGCGGGAGGGGCTGAGGTGCGGGAGGTGCGGGAGGTGCGGGAGGTGCGCGAGGGGCCGTGCCCGAGGACCTCCAAGGGGCCCGGGCACGGCTGGGATGAGGGGCGCTCGCCCGTCAGGCGACGGGGTCGATCACCACGATCGGGATCTCCCGGTCCGTCTTGGTCTGGTACTCGTCGTACGCGGGCCAGTGCGCGACCATCTGAGGCCAGAACGCGGCCCGCTCCTCGGACGTCGCGGTGCGCGCGATGCCCTGGACGATCTTCGGGCCGACCTGGACGCGGACCTCGGGGTGCTCGGTCAGGTTCCGGTACCAGAGCGGATGCGCCGGGTCGCCGCCCTTGGACGCGACGACGAGGTAGCGGCCGCCGTCCTCGCCGTAGATGAGCGGAGTGCGCACCGGCCTGCCGGACTTGCGGCCGACGGTGGTGAGGAGCAGGGTCTGGGTGTCGTTCCAGAACTGCCCCTCGGTCCCGCCCGACCCGACGTACAGCTTGACGTGGTCCAGGGTCCAGCCCGGCTGGGGGTCGATCGGGTTGTCCCAGTCGATGTCGTCCATGTGGTTCTGCCCGCCTTCGTATCGTCGGTGTCGTCCATGACTTCGGGTTGAACGGTCAACAACCCACCACAACGAACACCAACGCTCCGAGGCACGGTTCCCATCCCCACGGCCCGCCGTTCGAGCCCGCAGGGCGCGATCCCGCTCCCGCGGGCGGCCCTGCGGCTAGTCCGCCGAACGGGACCAGCCCGTGGCCTCGATGCGGGCGGCGTCGGCGGGGCGGTCCTCCGCGAAGAGGAGCCGGGCGGGCTCCGATACGCGCAGGACGTCGGCGTAGACCCCGCGTCCCACGTAGCGGCCCTGCGCGGTGTGGCGCAGACGCAGGCGGACCTCGCGGCCGGCCCAGGCCGTGAGGGGGGCCTCGAGCCGGTGCCAGATGCGGCCCGACCAGCCGGCGACCGAGCCGCCCGGCCACTGTTCGGCGGCTCCGCCGGTGCTGCGCACCGTACTGAAGGGGAGCGGCTCCCAGGTCTGTCCGTCGGCGGATGCCTCGACGTGCAAGGCGCCCCCGCCGGGCACGGTGTCCCACCAGAGCGCGCAGCGCAGCCGGGCCGAGCCGGTGGCCGGGGTGAGCGGCGGCAGGGTCAGGGTGCCGGATGCGCCGGTCTCCATGCCGGAGTACCAGGCCGGGCCCCCGTGCTTCGTGCGGACCGGGACGGCGCGGGCGAAGCGGTTGCCGGTGGCGACGCGGGGGGCGCTGCCCGCGCGCCAGTTGCGTACGGGGTGGACCGAGTTGCCGAGCAGGATCAGGAAGGAGTCGGTCGACGGGTCGAGGACCAGGGAGGTGCCGGTGAAGCCCGTGTGGCCGGCGGAGTGCGGGGTGGCCATGGCGCCCATGTACCAGTGCTGGTAGAGCTCGAAGCCGAGGCCGTGGTCGTCGCCGGGGAAGGCGGTGTTGTAGTCGGTGAAGAGCAGTTCGACGGAGGCGGGGCGCAGGATGCGCCTGCCGGCGTAGACCCCCCCGTCGAGCAGGGCGCGGGCGAGGATGGCCAGGTCCCAGGCGGTGCCGAAGACGCCGGCGTGGCCGGCGACGCCGCCCAGGGCGTGCGCGTTCTCGTCGTGGACCTCGCCCCAGACGAGCCCGCGGTCGAGACCGGACCAGGGCGGCCGCTGCACCTCGGTGGCGGCCGTGACCCGGCGCCAGGAGAGCGGTGGGTTGTAACGAGTGCGGTGCATCCCGAGTGGAGCAGTGATCTCGTCTTGGAGCAGGAGATCCAGAGTGTGACCGGTGATCCGTTCCAAGAGCAGTTGCAGGGCGACGAGGTTGAGGTCCGAGTAGCGGTAGACCGTCCCCGGGGTTTCCTGCGGCCTCACCGACCACAGCAGCCTCAACTGACCCGCGCGGCTGTGCTCCTTGTAGAAGGGCGCCCAGGACCGCAGCCCCGACGTGTGCGTGAGGAGCTGGCGGACGGTGATCACCTCTTTGCCCCCGCCGGTGAACTCGGGCAGGTACCGGCTCACCGGCGCTTCCAGTTCCAGGCGCCCGCGCTCCATCTGCTGCACCGCCAGCAGCGAGGTGAACAGCTTCGACAGCGACGCCAGGTCGAAGACCGTGTCCTCCGACATCGCGATGCGCTCGGCGGCCGGGAACTCCCGGGCCCGGTCGGTGCGGCCGTCGTAGTCGGCGTAGCGGACCGCGTCGCCCATCGCCCGGTGCAGGGCCACGGTGCGGCCCCGGCCGGCGAGGACCACGGCGCCGGCGTAGTAAGGGTGTTCGGGGGAGGGGCCGAGGAACCTCCGCGCCTCGTCCGCGACCCCTTCGAGGTGCTTCTCCAGCAGACCGGCCTGGCGGGCGGAGCCGTAGCGCAGTCGCAGTCCCTGGAGCGCACGCCGCTCGGCGGGGCCGCCGGAGGAGCCGGTGGCCCCGGCGGAGCCGGGCAGCGCGGCCTGGAGCACGAGCACACCGCCCAGCGCCAACAGCCGCGCGCCCAGCCGCCGGCGGGTGAGGGAGGCGGTGTGGCCGGCGCCGGCGCCGGCGTTGCTGCCGGTGTCGGCGTTGCCCCTGCTCTTGCCGGTGTTCGTGCCGGTGTTCGTGCCGGTATCGGTGCTGCCGGTTTCCGTGCCGGTGCCGGTTTCCGTGGCGGTGGCGTTCCGGATGGTGTTGCCCACGCCCACGCCCACGCCCACGCCCGTGCCCGCGTCCGTGCCCGTGCCCGTGCCCGCCCCCGTGCCGCCGCTGCCCGCGGCGTCGGCGAAGCTGCCGCGACCGCCGTCGCCCGCACCCTCCGCCCCGCCGTCGTTCCCGGTTGCCGTCCGTTCCTCCATGACCGGTCCTCCCGTCCGCCGTCGCACCCTCCCGAAGTATCTGCCCGTCCTTCCCCCGCCCCCGCCGCGACCGCGCCGCAAAGAATCTGACGCTGCATCAGAAAATCCCTTCCCTCGACGGCCCGGCTGCGGCATCCTGCCGCCCATGGAGACGGAGCTGAGCAAGAAACTGGGAGTCGAGCACGCCATCTTCGGCTTCACGCCCTTCCCGGCGGTCGCCGCTGCCATCACCCGCGCGGGCGGGTTCGGCGTGCTCGGGGCAGTGCGCTACACCGCCCCCGACGACCTCAAGCGCGACCTCGACTGGATGCAGGAGCGCACCGACGGCAAGCCGTACGGTCTCGACGTCGTCATGCCCGCCAAGAAGGCCGTCGACGGCGTCAGCGAGGCCGACATCGAGGCGATGATCCCGGCCGCGCACCGCGAGTACGTCCGGGACACCCTCGCCAAGCACCACGTGCCCGAGCTCGCGGAGGGAGAGGCCTCCGGCTGGCGGATCACGGGCTGGATGGAGCAGGTCGCCCGCAACCAGCTCGACGTCGCCTTCGACTACCCCATCAAACTCCTCGCGAACGCCCTCGGTTCCCCGCCCGCCGACGTCATCGCGCGTGCCCACGACCACGGTGTCCTCGTCGCCGCCCTCGCGGGCAGCGCCAAGCACGCCCGCCGCCACGCCGAGGCGGGCATCGACATCGTCGTCGCGCAGGGCTACGAGGCCGGCGGACACACCGGCGACATCGCCACCATGGTCCTGGTCCCCGAGGTCGTCGAGGCCGTCGCCCCGCTCCCGGTCCTCGCGGCCGGCGGCATCGGCAGCGGCGAGCAGATCGCCGCGGGCCTCGCCCTGGGCGCGCAGGGCGCCTGGCTCGGCTCCCTCTGGCTCACCACCACCGAGGCCGACATGCACTCCCGTGCCCTCACCGAGAAGCTCCTCGCCGCCGGCTCCGGCGACACCGTCCGCTCCCGCGCCCTCACCGGCAAGCCCGCCCGCCAGCTGCGCACCGAGTGGACCGACGCCTGGGACGACCCGGAGGGCCCCGGCGCGCTCCCGATGCCGCTCCAGGGCCTGCTCGTCGCCGAGGCCGTCTCCCGCATCCAGAAGTACGAGATCCAGCCGCTGCTCGGCACGCCCGTCGGCCAGATCGTCGGCCGGATGAACAGCGAGCGCAGCGTCCAGGCCGTCTTCGACGACCTCACCCGCGGCTTCGAACGAGCCATCGACCGCATCACCCGCATCGCCGGCCGAGCCTGAGAGGCGTGAGCAGCGACATGACCGACTCACCGAGCACGCGGCCCGCGCCGACCGCCCAGCCCCCCAACGGGTTCTGGGCCCAGGCCGCCGCCGACCCCGACCGCACGGTCCTGGTGACCCCCGAGGGCGAGGAGTGGTCCGCGGCCCGGCTGCACGCCGACGTCAACCGCCTCGTCCACGGCCTGCGCGCCGCCGGACTGGAGAAGGGCGACGTCTTCGCCGTCGTCCTGCCCAACAGCGTCGAGTTCCTCACCGCCTACCTCGCCGCCTCGCAGGCCGGCTTCTACCTCGTCCCGGTCAACCACCACCTCGTCGGACCCGAGATCGCCTGGATCGTCTCCGACTCCGGTGCCAAGGTCCTCATCGCCCACGAGCGCTTCGCGGACGCCGCGACCGCCGCGGCCGACGAGGCGGAACTCCCCGCCGACCGCCGCTACGCCGTCGGAGCCGTCCCGGGCTTCCGCGCCTACGCCGAACTGCTCGCCGGGCAGAGCGACGCCGCGCCCGGGGACCGCACGCTCGGCTGGGTCATGAACTACACCTCCGGCACCACCGGCCGGCCGCGCGGCATCCGCCGCCCGCTGCCCGGCAAGCTCCCGGAGGAGACCTACCTCGGCGGCTTCCTCGGCATCTTCGGCATCCGCCCCTTCGACGACAACGTCCACCTCGTGTGCTCGCCGCTCTACCACACGGCCGTCCTGCAGTTCGCGGCCGCCGCCCTGCACATCGGCCACCCGCTGGTCCTCATGGACAAGTGGTCCCCCGAGGAGATGCTCCGCCTGATCGACGGGCACGCCTGCACACACACCCACATGGTCCCGACGCAGTTCCACCGGCTCCTCGCGCTCCCGCAGCACACGAAGGACGCGTACGACGTGTCCTCGATGCGGCACGCCATCCACGGCGCCGCGCCCTGCCCCGACCACGTCAAGCGGGCGATGATCGAGTGGTGGGGCCGGTGCGTGGAGGAGTACTACGCGGCGAGCGAGGGCGGCGGCGCCTTCGCGACAGCCGAGGACTGGCTGAAGAAGCCGGGCACCGTCGGCAAGGCCTGGCCGATCAGCGAGCTCGCCATCTTCGACGACGAGGGCGAACGGCTGCCCGCCGGTGAACTCGGCACCGTCTACATCAAGATGAACACCGGCGGCTTCAGCTACCACAAGGACGAGGGCAAGACGAGGAAGAACCGCATCGGTGACTTCTTCACCGTCGGCGACCTCGGCCTGATGGACGAGGAGGGCTACCTCTTCCTCCGCGACCGCAAGATCGACATGATCATCTCGGGCGGGGTGAACATCTACCCGGCCGAGATCGAATCGGCCCTGCTCACCCATCCGGCGGTCGCCGACGCCGCCGCCTTCGGCATCCCGCACCCCTCCTGGGGCGAGGAGGTCAAAGCCGTCATCGAGCCCGCCGAGGGCTTCGCGGCCAGTGACGCGCTGGCGGCGGAGATCCTGAACCACTGCGAGCGCCAACTGGCCGGGTACAAGCGGCCCAAGACCGTGGACTTCATCGAGACGATGCCGCGCGATCCCAACGGCAAGCTGTACAAGCGCCGGCTCCGCGACCCGTACTGGGAGGGTCACGCACGGGCGATGTGAGGACACGCGCGCGCGGGCGGAGGCACGCGCGCGCGACGTGAGGGCCGGCCCCGCCGCCCGGAGCCGGCCCCGCCACGCCCGGAGCCACGTGAGAAGTGCCACGTCAGGGCCCTGACGGCAGCTGTTGCGCCGCACTGAGGGGACAGTTCTGGCAAGTTGGCTGATATGAGTACGGCAACGCACAGAACACCCCTGACCGACTGGACCGTCGTGGTCCCCGTCGTCGCGCTCGTCGCGCTCCTCTTCAGCTGGGGACGCGACCTGCCCACGCCGGCCGTGGCCCTGGTGGCGCTCTGCCTGGCCGGCGCGGTGCTCGCGGCGGTCCACCACGCCGAGGTCGTCGCGCTCCGGGTGGGAGAACCCTTCGGCTCCCTCGTCCTGGCCGTCGCCGTGACCGTCATCGAAGTGGCCCTCATCGTCACCCTGCTGGCCGACGGCGGGGACAAGACCTCCTCGCTCGCCCGTGACACCGTCTTCGCCGCAGTCATGATCACGTGCAACGGCATCGTCGGCCTGTCCCTGCTCGTCGGGGCCCTGCGCAACCGCGTCGCCGTCTTCAACGCCGAGGGCTCGGGCGCGGCCCTCGCCACCGTCGCGACGCTCGCCGTCCTCAGCCTCGTGCTGCCCACCTTCACCACCAGCAAGCCCGGCCCCGAGTTCTCCACGGCCCAGCTGGCCTTCGCGGCCACCGCCTCGCTCGCCCTCTACGGGCTCTTCATCACCGTCCAGACCGTCCGCCACCGCGACTACTTCCTGCCCGTCGACACGAAGCGGATCCGCAAGGAGGCCGCACAGGCCGCCGCCGCGGCCGCGGCGGGCACGGACTCCGACGGCTCGGAGCACGCGGAGCCGCCCACCGCGCGGGCCACCCTGATCAGCCTCGGACTGCTGTTCGTCGCCCTCGTCGCGGTCGTCGGCAACGCCAAAGCGGTCTCCCCGACCATCGAACGCGGCGTCGCGAACCTGGGCCTGCCCTATGCGGTCGTCGGCGTGATCATCGCCCTGCTCGTCCTGGCGCCCGAAACCCTGGCCGCCGTCCGCGCCGCCCGCCGCGACCGCGTGCAGACCAGCCTGAACCTCGCCTACGGCTCCGCGATCGCCAGCATCGGCCTGACCATCCCGGCCATCGCGCTCGCCTCGATCTGGCTCTCCGGGCCGCTGATGCTCGGCCTCGCCCCGGTCCACATGGTGCTGCTCGCGCTGACCATCGTCGTCAGCGCCCTCACGATCGTCCCGGGCCGGGCCACCCTGCTCCAGGGCGGCGTCCACATCGTGCTGCTGGCAGCGTTCCTCTTCCTCGCCGTCAGCCCGTGAGCCCGTGAGCCCGTGAGCGTGCCGGGGCACGCGTGCGGCCCGTTGCCCGCGGCCGGGCACGGGGCCCGCGGCGTCAGCGCCGCTCGCGCGGCCAGACCACCCTCAGCTGCGGCGACGTGAGGATGTCCCACTCGCAGAACCGCGAGGTCACCCAGCGCTCCTGCAAGAAGAGCCGGGTCTGGTCGGCGGAGTGCGGCGAGCCCGTGTCCGAGGACTGGCCACGTGCACCGCGTGCGGAGCCGTGTCCCCCAGGGACAAGAACTCCGCCCGCGTGATACTCGTCCGGGCCGGTCTCCACCCGTATAGCGCTGATCTTGTAAGCCCTCGACGCTCCCATGTGCCCGCCAACTGCGGGAGTCAGGGGCGAGATCCAACCGCACCGCGCGACTGACACCTCGTACCCTCACGGTCCGTCACATCACGGTAGCCACCGCCACGCTCCGATTACCCGCTTGGCACTGAATGATTGCGTACGAATGTGTCACCTCTCAGCCGCGCGACCGGGTCCAGTCGTGCCGCAGCCACGCCAGGTCGGTCTCGGCGCGGGTGCGGGTCGCCTGTTCGCGGGTGAAGACGGCGTCCGTCTTGGTCAGGACCAGGACGTAGGGGCGTCCCTGGCGCCGGGTGGTGTGAGAGACGGGCAGGCCGGCCTGGTCGATGCGGCTGTGGAGGTGGCGGCGTCCGTCCTTCGCGAGTGGCCACTCCATGACGTGGCGGGTAGGGGAGGTGAGGAAGGCGTCCAAGTCGGGGCAGAGTCCGCAGCCGGTCCGACATGTCCCAGCCGGGGTAAGGGACCAGTCGCCGGCCGCGCGCAGGGGGCGGGTGAGGGCCGCGGTGAGCCGGTCCTCGCAGTGGTCGGCGAGGGTCTGGAAGGCACGGGCGGCGGGTGCGCCGTCGCGGATGGTCGTCGGCTGGCGGGCCGCGGTGCGCAGGGCGGGGAGCAGGCATTCGAGGGCGGTGTCCGGCAGGCCGTGCAGCGTGGCGGCGATGGTGTCGGCGGTCTCGGGCCCTGCCGCCTGCAGGACGCGGGCCAGTGATGCGCCGAGCTGCTCCATGCCTGTGCGGCGCTCCGTCTCGCGGCCGACGCCGAGCCAGCTGGTGAGCTGCTGCTCGACTGCTTGCCAGGCACCCTCGGCCAGCGGCGAGGCCATCGCGTCCCCGTCGCCGTCGGCGGCCCGCAGCGCGGTGCACAGGCCGGGCAGCGATTCGAGCCACGCCGCGCGGTCGGCCCCGGTGTACGCGCCAACCGTGCCGAACCAGCTGCTGACGGCCCCGCGGGCCCACGTCCGTCCGTACCGCGCGGCCGCTGCCGCGAGACCCGGGGCGTGCCGCTCGCCCAGGGTCTCCACCCCGAAAGGCGCGAGGAGCATCGTGGCAGTGTCCGCTTCCCGGAGTCCCACCGCGACGGGCAGGGCGGCGGCGAACAGCGCTACGGCCGCCCCGCCCGAACCGTGGTGCTTCCAGAACGGGGCGAGCGACTGGGCGAGCGCGCGCGCCCGGTCGAGGTCCCCGGCATCCAGGTGGCCCTGAAGTTCGTGCAGCGCGTCCTCGGAGCCGGCCTCGGCGCGGGCCGTGAACGAGCGCTGCCGGGGCCACAGGACCACGGCGGCCCGCCGGTACCAGCGGTCGAGGGTGTTGCCGTAGTTGCCCATGTAGCCCTCGTACTCGGACTGGTAGGGCGTCAGGTCCTTGTTCTCGGTGGTGGCGCACACCTCGGCGTACGCAACGGGCAGGTGGATCTGCTCGCCGCCGGTGCCGTCCGGGCGGGTCCACCAGCTCAGCGTGATCTCGTCGTCGATCAGCTCGTTCAGCTCGTAGTTGGCGAAGTCGCCGCTGCGCAGGCGCTCGGCGCCAGGTTCCCCGTCGGGGTCCAGGAGACATTCACCCTCGCACTCCTCGTCCTCGCAGTCGTCGTAGTGCTCGACCTCGCCGTAGTAGTGGTCGTAGCGGTCGTACGGCGGATGCGCGTCCCAGGTCTCCTTCACCTCGGCCAACGCGAGGACCGCTTCGCAGTCCGCCTCTGCGGCGGCCTGGCGGAGCAGGGCGGTGCGTGTGGTGTCGGCGCCCTTGAGCCGGTCCCAGTCCAGGCCGCGCTGGGTGTACTCATGGTCGAGGAGGTACACGAGGCGGTTCGGGGGCGCGGCCCTCTGGCGGCCGTAGGCGTAGCGCTCCTCGGCCGGTTCGGTGAAGTGTCCGGTCAGGCAGTGGGCCAGATCGGCGACCGGGCCCCCGTCGTCCTCGCCGGCCGGGCGGATGCGTTCGGCGAGGAGGTTCATGGTGAGGGTGACACGGTAGCCGGACTTGACGGGCTTGACCTCGTGTAGGCAGTCCGCGTAGAAGGCGGCGAAGGTCAGCTTCTCCCGGGACGCCTGGTGGACGACGCTGCGGCCGGCGTGCGAGACGACGAGTTCGCCGCCGGTATGGTGCGAGGGCAGCGAGACGACCAGGGTGCCCACCATGGAGTCGTCCTTCTCGGAGTCCTGGTGCGGCAGGAAGAACTGGCCCTTGCCGTAGACGAGCAGTGCGTGCGGCTCAGCACGTAGGACGATGGCGGGCGGCAGACCAAGCGCGGTGCGGACACCGTCGAGGACGCCGCCCAGGGTGCGGTCCCAGTCGGTTCCGCCGAGCGTGATGCGGTCCGGGGTGACCTCCCAGGTGTCGCGGACGCTGGTGTCGGACAAGGTCTGCTCGCCACGGCCGAAGGATGCCCGACGGGCCTGCGCGATCAGTTTCCTGGTCACCGGGGCACGCAGCGGCAGCGGCAGCTCCCCCACGCCGTCAACCTCGATGCGCAGCGCGCCGGCCGACATCTCGATCCGGGTGCTGAAGTCCCCACGCCGCTGTACGACGTCGAGCAGCTCCGCCAGCTGCTTCCGCGCTCCGTGTCCCATACCGTTTCGTCCCCAGGGGTGCAGCCTGCCGTATGGCCTGTCCCGGAGACCCTAACGCCGCTGTGACCGCATGCTCCGGCCCCGGCGCCCCTCCCCTGGTGCCGGGGCCGGCGTGCCTGCCACCGAGGGGAGGTTCGTGTAGGACCGCAATCCCCTCGTGGGTCGGGGTCTCTCTCGGCAGGTCAGCGACGCCAACCGCGGGGGCCAATCCCGCAAATCGATCACAACCGAATACGCTCCCTAGTGGGAACCTGGGCACGAGCGTGGGAACCAGTGACCGCATGCCTCGGAGCAGGGCTCATGGGCTGGCTGCGGCTGTGTGGGGATGGGGCGGTGCGGAGGAACTGCGCAGGTCTGCCGTGGTGGCGCCCACCACGACGACGGCGCCGAGGCATAGCAGGCCACCGCTGACGAGGGCTCCTGCTCCCGAGGTGGCGTCTGCGACGAGGCCGCCGCGCATGTTGCCGATGTCGGGGCCCGCTTGTCCCACGATCTGTTCGGCAGCGCTGACCCGGCCGAGTAGTTCGTGCGGGGTGTGCATCTGGACGACGGTGCTCCGGGAGACGACGGAGACCGTGTCGGCGGCGCCGGCTATGACGAGGAAGGTCAAGCCGGCCCATGGGTTGGTTGAGAAGCCGAACAGTGTCAGCGCTGCACCCCAGGTGGCGGAGCCGCCGAGCATGGCCAGGCCGGGGCGGGGGAGCCGTGTGAAGATTCCGGAGAACAGCGACGCTGCAACGCCGCCGACGGCGATGGCTGTGAGGAACAGTCCGAGGGTGCGGGGGTTGCCGCCGAACCGTTCGGCGTTGATCAGCGGGAACAGGCTGATGGGCATGGACAGCACGGTGGTGGCCAGGTCTGTGAGCAGGGCCCCGCGGATGACGGGGGTGCGGGCGAGGAAGGTCAGACCGTCCAGTACTCCGCGCAGGCCGGGCTGTGCGGGCTCGCCTCCGGGGGCCATCTTCGGCAGGCCGAACGCTCCGTAGAGCGCGGCGATGAAGGTCAGGGCGTCGATCAGGTAGCAGGCGCCGACTCCCAGGCCGCCCACGATCAGTCCGCTCAGTGCGGGACCGAGGAGCATGGCGCCCTGGAAGGCGATTCGTCCCAGCGCCAGACCTGCGGCCAGTTGGTGTTTGGGCAAGAGGTGGGGAATGAAGGTGCGAGAGGCGGGGCCGCTGCCTGCGCTGAAGCAGGACTGGAGTGCGACCAGCCCCAGAACACCGGCGGCGGGAACGTGCCCGAGGAAGCCCTGGAATGCGAGGAGGAGCGAACATGCGGCCTGTCCGCTGATCGTGAGCAGGTAGAACTTCCGGCGGTCCACCCGGTCGACGAGCGAGCCGGCGAACAGCCCGAGCGCGACGAGCGGAACCGCCTGGGCCAGCCCGACGGCACCCGTCCACGTGGGGCTCTCCGTCATCTGCCAGACCTGGAACATGACGGCGACGAGCGACATCTGGCCGCCGAAACCGGACAGGGTCTGTCCGATCCACAAGCGCCGGAACGGTGGTGACGACCGTAACGGAGTCACGTCGATCAGCGTGCGCTTCAGCCCCACGCGGGATCCTCCGCCAGCTTCTCGGCGATCCGGTCGTGGAAACTCCTGCGCTCCAGAGCCCGCTCGATATCGGCGACGACCTGGGAGAGCGGGTAGGGAATCTCCGCCTCCAGTTCAGCGACCGCAGCCTCGGTGGCCCGCCATTCCGCCGCCAGGCGATCCACGACGCCGCGGGCCTTGTCGGTGAGCGTCACCTTCCTGGTGCGCGCGTCGTCGCCCACGACGGTCTGGACCCAGCCGGCCGTGCGCATCGCGGCGACTTTCTGACTGAGTGCCGAATGCGTGCGCTGGACCGATTCGGCCAGTTCCGCGATGGTCATGGGCCCGCAGGCGTGGAGCCGGAGCAACTCCCTCACGTAGCTGGGCTTGAGCCCGTCGATCTGTTGCGCTGAGTAGACCTCGGCAATGTCGGCGTCCATGGACGCCTGGAGCAGGCGCAGGGGTCGCCAGAGGCTCTGCTGTGTCGGGTCGAGCGTACGGGGGTCGGCCATGAGAGGCATCGTAACAGTGCTTATATAAGTACTGTCGCTTGTGCCATTAAGCGCGCTTCGCTCGGCAGGAGCCTGAGCAGGTCAGCCGGACCTGCCCGTAAGCACCCCGGGTGAGTGGCGTCCCGCAGACGACGCAGCCGTCCGGTTGCAGGCCCGGAGAGATGTCCGCAGCTGAGGCTCCCCTCGTAGCGTGGAGTCCGTGACTGCTGGGGAAGTCGAGAGTCATGGCGGAGAAGCGTCGGGTGTTCGAGCCGGAGTTTCGCGAGAGTTGCGGTCATTGACCTCGCGCCCACGAGGAGACGAGGATCCCGGTATGACGGCAGTGCGGAAGAACACGGTCGACGGACTGGTCCACGACAGCGCGCGGCGCGTCCCCCACCGGGTGGCGGTCCGCTACCGCGAGCGGGCCTGGACCTACGCGGAACTCGACGCGGCGGTCTCCACGGGCGCGCACGTGCTGCGGGAGCGGTACGGACTCGCGGAGGGGGAGCGGGTCGCGACCTACGCGCACAATTCCGACGCCTACCTCGTCGCCTTCCTCGCGTGCGCCCGGGCCGGTCTCACGCACGTCCCGGTCAACCAGAACCTGACCGGCGAGGACCTCTCCCACATCCTGGAGAACTCCGCGAGCTCACTGGTCCTCGCCGACCCGGGCCTGGCCGGCCGGGTCCCCGAGGGGTTCGCCGTACGACCGCTGCGCGACGCGCCCGGATCCTTCCTCGCGGAACTCGCCGAACCGGCGCCGTACGCCGTCCGCGCCGCCGACCCGTCCCGCCTGGCGCAACTGCTGTACACCTCCGGGACGACCGCCCTGCCGAAGGGCGCGATGATGACGCACGAGGCGCTGTGCCACGAGTACGAGAGCGCGATCGACGCCCTGGACCTGGGGGAGGAGGACCTGCCGGTCCACGCCCTGCCGCTGTACCACTCGGCGCAGACGCACGTGTTCCTGCTGCCCTACCTGGCGGTCGGCGCGCGGAACACGATCGTGGACTCCCCGGTCGCCACGGAGATCTTCGACCTGGTGGAGGCGGGGGAGGCGGACAGCCTGTTCGCGCCGCCGACGGTGTGGATCGGGCTGGCGAACCATCCGGACTTCGCGGTCCGTGACCTCTCCGCGCTCCGCAAGGCGTACTACGGGGCCTCGATCATGCCGGTGCCCGTCCTGGAGCGGCTGCGCGCGCGGCTGCCGGGGCTCGGCTTCTACAACTGCTTCGGCCAGAGCGAGATCGGCCCGCTGGCCACGGTGCTGCGGCCGGAGGAGCACGAAGGCCGGATGGACTCCTGCGGGCGGCCGGTACGCCACGTGGAGGCGAGGGTCGTCGACGAGGACGGGGCTCAGGTGCCGGACGGTACCGCCGGTGAGGTCGTCTACCGGTCCCCGCAGTTGTGCCGGGGCTACTGGAACGACGCGGAGGCGACGAAGAAGGCCTTCCGGGACGGCTGGTTCCGCTCGGGGGACCTGGCGGTCCGGGACGCGGAGGGGTACTTCACGGTCGTGGACCGGGTGAAGGACGTCATCAACTCCGGGGGCGTGCTGGTCGCCTCCCGCCAGGTCGAGGACGTGCTGTACACGCATCCGGGCGTGGCGGAGGCGGCGGTGGTCGGCCTGCCGGACGAGCGGTGGATCGAGGCGGTCACGGCGGTGGTGGTGCCGCGCGACGGCGTGACGGAGGCCGAACTGCTCGCGTACGCCCGGGAGGAGCTGGCCCACTTCAAGGCCCCGAAGCGCGTGGTCTTCGTGGACTCCCTCCCGCGCAACGCGAGCGGAAAGATCCTCAAGCGCACCCTCCGCGACCGCCTCTCCCCTCCCGCCTGACCGCTTCCTTCCCTCCCGCGCGCTCCCGGCGCGCCGGTATGCCGGTGTGCCGTTCATTCCTCCGGCAGGAGGCCCGCGGTGCGCAGGCGGCGCGCGGTGAGGTGCTCGTGGACCAGACGGCCCACCAGGGCGCCGCCGTAGACCACGAAGCCGACGCCGACCAGCCAGGACTGGACGACCAGGAGGGTGCCGAAGGGGCCGTAGGTCACGGCGTTGGAGGCGATCAGCGGCGAGAAGACCAGCTGCGAGAAGATCCGCAAGCCGAGGAGGCCGAGGCTGGTGGCCGCCGCACCCGGGAGGAGCGCACGCCAGCGGACCCGTCCGCCGAGGAGGAGGCGTTGGGAGGTCCAGAAGAACAGGCAGGTGCCGATGAGATCGCCCGTGGCGCCCAGGACCGTGCCGGAGGCGTTCTGCAAGGGTGCGGGGATGAGGACCAGCAGCCCGAGATAGCAGACCAGCAGGCCCAGCCAGACGACGTGCCGCCACATGGTGTGCCAGCGGGCCGTCGGCAGGTCCCAGACCTTCTCGTACCCCGTCTGTACGGCGGAGCCGAAGGTCAGGCCGAAGACGGCCAGCGCGGCGAGGCCGAAGGCGGTGGTCCGCTCCAGCGCGAGGTCCGCGGCGCCGAACACCATCTCGACCCGCTCCCGGGAGTACGCCGTCACCCCCAGGGCCTGGCCGAGCCAGCGGCCGAAGCCCGAGCCGCTGCCGGGCGCGGCGGCCGCGACGACGATCAGCAGCGGCACCAGGGTCAGGAAGCCGAGGGCCGCGAAGCCCATCGCCCGGTGCATCAGTTCCATCTCCCGGCCACGGCTCCAGGCCAGCCCGGCCGGGGAGGCCCGCAGACGGTCGGGAAGCAGCCGGAAGATCGAGGTCACGCCCTTCCCCTACCCGCAGGGGCCCGCCGGCTCCCGGCACGTCCCCCGAAGTGGCCCCGAAAAGGTGGTTTCGGCGACGGATCCGGCGGTGTGCGGGCACTGCGCTCAGGCTCCCCGGAGATCCACCAGGCGCTTGATCTTGCCGACCGACCGCTCCAGGGTCTCCGGATCCACCACCTCCACCGTCACCGAGACGCCGATGCCCTCCTTGACGGCCCGGGCCACGGCCACGGCCGCGGCCTCCCGCTGACCGGCGTCGCTCTCCCGGCGCGCCTCCACCCGTACCGTCAGTGCGTCCATGCGGCCTTCCCGGGTCAGGCGGAGCTGGAAGTGCGGGGCCAGGGCGGGGGTGCGCAGGAGCACCTCCTCGATCTGCGAGGGGTAGAGGTTCACTCCGCGCAGGATGATCAGGTCGTCACTGCGGCCGGCGATCCTCTCCATCCGGCGGAAGGCCGGGCGGGCGGTACCGGGCAGCAGCCGGGTCAGGTCCCGGGTGCGGTAGCGGATGACGGGCATCGCCTCCTTGGTGAGCGAGGTGAACACCAGCTCCCCGGCCTCGCCCTCCGGCAGCACGGCTCCCGTCAGCGGGTCCACCACCTCCGGGTAGAAGTGGTCCTCCCACACGTGCAGACCGTCCTTGGTCTCGGCGCATTCCTGCGCGACGCCGGGGCCCATCACCTCGGACAGGCCGTAGATGTCCACCGCGTCGATGTGCAGCCGCTCCTCGATCTCGCGGCGCATCTCCTCGGTCCACGGCTCGGCACCGAAGATCCCCGTACGGAGCGAGGTGGAGCGGGGGTCCACGCCCTGGCGCTCCATCTCGTCCAGCAGGGTCAGCATGTACGAGGGGGTCACCATGATGACCTCCGGACGGAAGTCCTGGATCAGCCGGACCTGGCGGTCCGTCATCCCGCCCGAGGCGGGCACGACCGTACAGCCCAGGCGCTCCGCGCCGTAGTGCGCGCCCAGGCCGCCGGTGAACAGGCCGTACCCGTAGGCGATGTGGACCATCTGGCCGGGTCTGC
This sequence comes from Streptomyces sp. NPDC006544, assembly GCF_040611715.1. NCBI lineage: Bacteria > Bacillati > Actinomycetota > Actinomycetes > Kitasatosporales > Streptomycetaceae > Streptomyces > Streptomyces sp. NPDC006544. Next base: position 18,346 of record NZ_JBEXOV010000048.1, read on the forward strand.
CGCCCGCCGCGCGGATCGAGCGGGCGACGACGTCCGCCCAGGTGGACAGATCGCCCTCGGTGTATCCGACGACGGTCGGCCGGCCCGTGGTGCCACTGGACGCGTGGACGCGCCGCACCTCGGAGCGCGGGACGGCGAACATGCCGAAGGGGTACTGATCGCGGAGATCGCTCTTGGTGGTGAAGGGGAAGAGGGCCAGATCGGCGAGGGAGCGGCAGTCGTCGGGATGCAGGCCGGCCTTGTCGAAGGACTGCCGGTAGAAGGGCACCCGCTCGTACACCCGGTGCAGGGTCGCGCGCAGCCGCGTGAGCTGGAGCGCGGCCAGCTCGTCCCCGCTCATCCGCTCGGCCTCGTCGGCGCCGCGGCCGACAGCGCCGCCGCGGCCCTCCTCGCCGCGCCCCTTCGGAAACGTGTTCATGCCGTCCACCCCTCTGCCGAGCCAACCGACCGATCATTCGGTAGATTGCCGGACCCGGGCGCCCAAATCAATTACTCGAACGGGTGATCGTCTGCTGGGATTGCTCCCATGTCGATCTCCACGCCCCGCACCCGCACCTTCACCAGCTACGACGGAACCGAGCTCGCCTACCACCTCCGAGGTGAAGGGGAGCCGCTCGTATGCCTCCCCGGCGGTGCCATGCGGGCTTCCGCGTACCTGGGCGACCTCGGCGGACTCTCCGCCGGGCGCCGGCTCGTCCTGCTCGACCTGCGCGGCACGGGCGACTCCGCGATTCCGGCCGACCCGTCCACGTACCGGGCCGACCACCAGGTCGCCGACATCGAGGCGCTGCGCCTCCACCTCGGCCTTCCGACCGTGGACCTGCTCGCCCACTCCGCCTCCGGAAGTCTCGCCCAGCTCTACGCCGCGGCGCACCCGCAGCGCGTCCGCCGGCTCGCGATGGTCACCCCGACCTGCTGGGCCGTCGGCCTCGAGGACTCCCCCGAAGACCGCCTGGCGGAGGTCCGCCGACGGGCGGGCGGCGAACCGTACGACACGGCCATCGCGGCCTACGAGCGGGCGCTCGCGGCGTTCGCCGCCGGAGGCTCCCCCGACGAGGCCGACTGGGCGGCGGCGATGCCGCTCGCCTACGGGCGCTGGGACGACACGGCGCGGGCCCACGCGGCCCTGAGCCCGGTCCAGAAGAACGCCGGGGCGTCCGCCGCCTTCGCCGGCCCCGGGGCCTTCGACCCGCCCGCCACCCGGGCCGCACTGAGCCGGGTCACCGGCGAAGTGCTGGTACTGGCCGGAGAGCTGGACTTCAACCCGAGGCCCGCGCTCGCCGCCCGCCTCGCCGCGCTCTTCCCGAAGGGCGTCGTCGATTCACAGAAGGACGGCGGGCACTTCCCGTGGCTGGACGACGCGCCGTGGTTCGCGGCCCGGATCGAGCGGTTCCTGGCCACCGGGGCCTGAGCGGCGGCCGTCGGACCGGGGGCGTACGGTCGAAACAGACGCCCCCGGCGAAGGAGCCCCTGGCGAAGACGCCCCTGGCGAAGGGAGGCCGCGGCCATGCCCGTCATCGACCCCGCGGTATCGCTGCGGCTCGGTGCGCCGGGCGCGCGCCGCCTGGCCGGCCTGCTCTCCGAGGTCGCCCACCTGTTGGAGGATCCGGGCGGCCCGCTCCGGCTCACGGACGCCCAGGCCGACGCGCTGGGCCAGGGCGTGGACCGGCCCGAGCTGACGGCCTGGACCCGCGGCCTCGCGGCCGAACTGCTCAGCAAGCTCTGAGCCGGCCCTCACGGCACCCGCCCCGCACACCCGCGCGGTCAGCGCGCCGCGTCCGCTTCCGTCGCCACCGACTTCGCCCACCGGTAGTCCGCCTTGCCGCTCGGGGAGCGCTGGACGGCGGGGGTGACGACGAGCTGGCGCGGAATCTTGTAACCCGCCAGCTTGGTGCGGCAGTGGGCCTGGATCTCCTCGAGCGTCGGCTCGGGCGCGCCCTCCCGGATCTGGACGACCGCGGCCACGTGGCTGCCCCACGTGGCGTCGGTGACCCCGGCCACCAAGGCGTCGTAGACGTCCGGGTGGGACTTCAGCGCCTGCTCGACCTCCTCCGGGTACACCTTCTCGCCGCCCGTGTTGATGCACTGCGAACCGCGGCCGAGGACGGTCACGATGCCCTGCTCGTCCACCGTCGCCATGTCGCCGAGCAGCACCCACCGCTCCGATCCCTTCTGGAAGAAGGTCTCGGCGGTCTTGGCCGGGTCGTTGTAGTAGCCCAGCGGCACGTAGCCGCGCTGCGCGAGCCGCCCCGGCTCGCCCACCGGCACGGGCTCGTGGGTGACCGGGTCCACCACCTGAGTCCGCTCGTTGACCTCCAGCCGGAAGCCCTTCTCCGGGCCGGAGTCGTTCGTGGCCCGCCCGTTGGAGCCGGACTCGGAGGACCCGAAGTTGTTCAGGAGCACCACGTTCGGCACGAGTTCCTGGAACTCGGCGCGCACGGTCTCCGACATGATCGCTCCGGACGAGGAGACGCTGAACAGGGAGGACAGGTCCGTGCCCTTCAGCGGTCCCTTCAGGGCGTCGATGAGCGGCCGCAGCATGGCGTCGCCCACCAGCGACACGCTGGAGACCTTCTCCTTCGCGATCGTCCGCAGCACCTCCTCGGGCGCGTACTTGCGGTGGATGACCACCCTCTGCCCGTAGTTGAAGGCGATGAACGAGGTCAGCGTGGACGTGCCGTGCATGAGGGGCGGCGCGGGGAAGAACGTGAGCCCCGCGCCCTTCGACGCGACCCGTTCGGCCAGCTCCTCGGGCCGCTTCACCGGCTCGCCGGACGGTTCGCCGCCGAACAGCCCCGCGAAGAAGAGGTCCTCGGCGCGCCACATGACGCCCTTGGGCATGCCGGTCGTGCCGCCCGTGTAGATGATGAACAGGTCGTCCGGCGAGCGGGGAGGGAAGCCGCGCCCGGGCGATCCGGCCGCTTCCGCGTCGGCGTACGCGACCGGTGCGATCGCCGGCTCCGGAGCGCCCTCGGGGGTCGGCCCGACCCGGATCAGGTGGCGCAGCTTCGTCGTCTGCGGCAGCGCCGCCGCGACCCGCTCGGTGAACTCGCCCTCGAAGACGAGCGCGGCGAGGTCGGCGTCGTTGTAGAGGTAGACCAGCTCCTCCTCCACGTACCGGTAGTTCACGTTCACCGGTACCAGACGGGCCTTGAGGCAGGCCAGCACGGTCTGCAGGTACTCGATCCCGTTGTAGAGGTGCAGGCCCAGGTGCTCGCCGGCCTTCAGGCCGCTCTCCAGCAGGTGGTGCGCGATGCGGTTCGCCGCCGCGTCCAGCTCCGCGTACGTCAGGCGGCGCTCGGCGCCGGTCCCGGGGTGGTCCACGTACACGAGGGCCTCGCGGTCCGGGACCACGTCCACGACCGACTCGAACAGGTCGGCAATGTTGTACTCCACCGGTCCTCCTGACCCAGAAAATCCCATGGCTGGTCTGCTCGGCGGTCATTAGAGCCGCGCCAACCCCAACTGGGAAGGGGACCGTCCAATAAATCTGACTGGGTGTCAGAAAACTATTGAACTGCACCCGCCCCTACTGCAACCTGTTCTAGGTCTTGAGACGGGAGGACGGCAATGGGTGGGACCGAACACCTCACCGTGGAACGCCACGGCGCCACGCTGGTGCTCACCATGAACAGGCCGGAGGCGAAGAACGCGCTTTCGCTACCGCTGTTGGTGGGGCTGTACGACGGCTGGCTGGAGGCGGACGCCGACGACGGGATCCGCTCGGTCGTGCTGACGGGCGCCGGCGGGGACTTCTGCGCCGGCATGGACCTGAAGGCACTGGCCGGCAAGGGCATGGAGGGCGACCAGTACCGGGACCGGCTCAAGGCCGACCCCGACCTGCACTGGAAGGCGATGCTGCGCCACCACCGGCCGCGCAAGCCCGTCATCGCGGCGGTCGAGGGCTACTGCGTGGCCGGCGGGACGGAGATCCTCCAGGGCACCGACATCCGCGTGGCGGGGGAGGGCGCGACCTTCGGACTGTTCGAGGTCAAGCGCGGGCTCTTCCCGATCGGCGGCTCGACGGTCCGGCTGCCCCGGCAGATCCCGCGCACGCACGCCCTGGAGATGCTGCTGACCGGGCGGCCCTACGCCGCCGAGGAGGCGGCGCGGATCGGGCTGATCGGGCGGGTGGTGCCGGACGGCACCGCGCTGGCGGCTGCCCTGGAGATCGCCGAGCGGATCAACGCCTGCGGTCCGCTGGCGGTGGAGGCGGTGAAGGCGTCCGTCTACGAGACGGCCGAACTGACCGAATCGCAGGGGCTGGCGGCGGAACTCCTGCGGGGGTGGCCGATCTTCGACACCGCGGACGCCCGGGAAGGGGCCCGGGCCTTCGCCGAGAAGCGGCCCGCGCTGTACCGGCGGGAGTAGCCGGCCGGTCCCCGCTCCCGTCCGGCGGCGCCGGACCCGGCGCGGGTGCGGCGCCGTTGCCGGGGGCCGGACCCCGGCCCCCGCCGCCCGATCCGGCGGGGCTCGATCCGGCTCCGCCCCTGGCCCCGCGCCTCGATCGCCTGCGGGCGCAGTCCGCCCCGCAGGGCCGAACCGTTCCCGTCCCGAGCATCGGAGACCCTCCATGACAGCCCCGTCCCCACCCGAGATCCTCCGCGCGCCCCTCGTCGTCGAGTTCCCCTTCACCCGGTCCCTCGGACCCGTCCAGAGCGCCTTCCTCACCGGACTGCGCGAGGGCGTCGTCCTCGGGGTCACCACCACCGACGGCAAGGTGATGGTGCCGCCGGTCGAGTACGACCCCGTCACCGCCGAGGAGATCCGCGACCTCGTCGAGGTCGGCGCCACCGGGACGGTGACCACCTGGGCCTGGAACGGCACCCCGCGCCCCGGCCAGCCCCTCACCACCCCCTTCGCCTGGGTCCTCGTACGCCTCGACGGCGCCGACACCGGGATCCTGCACGCCCTCGACGCCCCCGGGCCGCAGGCCGTGCACACCGGCATGCGGGTCCGGATCCGGTGGGCCGCGGAGCGGGTCGGGGCGATCACCGACATCGCCTGCTTCGAGCCCGCGGGGCCCGGCGAAGGAGACGGAACCGCGCAAGCGGCCCCGCACGAAGGGGAGTTCGCCGACGCCGTCACCGGCATCGTCGCCCCGGCCCGCCTGGACTACACGTACAGCCCCGGCCGCGCGCAGACCGCGTACATCAACGGCCTCTCCGACCGGAAGACCATCGGCGAGCGCTGCCCCTCCTGCCACAAGGTGTACGTGCCCCCGCGCGGCGCCTGCCCCACCTGCGGGGTCGCCACCACCGACCGGGTCGAGGTCGGCCCGGCGGGCACGGTCACCACGTACTGCATCGTCAACATCAAGGCCAAGAACCTCGACATCGACGTCCCCTACGTCTACGCCCACATCGCCCTCGACGGCGCCGGCCTCGCACTCCACGGCCGGATCGGCGGCATCCCCTACGACCAGGTCCGCATGGGCCTGCGCGTGGAGCCCGTGTGGACCGAGGGCGGCCGCTACCCCGACCACTACCGCCCCACCGGTGAGCCGGACGCGGACTACGACGTCTACAAGGAGCTCATCTGATGGCCACGCCGAGCAGCAGCGGGCACGCACGGGAAGTGGCCGTCGTGGCCTTCGCGCAGAGCGACCACCTGCGCCGCACCGACGAACTCAGCGAAGTCGAGATGGTCATGCCGGTCCTGCACCGGGTGCTGGCCCAGACCGGCCTCAAGGCGGGCGAGATCGGCTTCACCTGCTCCGGTTCCAGCGACTACCTCGCCGGCCGGGCCTTCTCCTTCACCATGACCCTCGACGGGGTCGGCGCCTGGCCGCCCATCTCCGAGTCCCACGTGGAGATGGACGGGGCCTGGGCCTTGTACGAGGCCTGGGTCAAGCTCCAGACCGGCGAGGCGGACACCGCGCTCGTCTACTCGTACGGGAAGTCCTCCCCGGGCTCGGTACGGGACGTCCTGACGCGCCAGCTCGACCCCTACTACGTGGCTCCGCTGTGGCCCGACGCCGTGGCCCTGGCCGCCCTCCAGGCGCAGGCCCTCATCGACGCGGGGGAGACCGACGAAACCGCGCTCGCCGCGATCGGCGCCCGCAGCCGGGCCGCCGCGAGCGGCAACCCGCACGCCCAGCTCAGCGGCTCCGTCGCGCAGGGCGACTACCAGGTCGCCCCGCTGCGCACCGGCGACTGCCCGCCCGTCGGCGACGGCGTGGCCGCGGTCGTCCTGGCCGCCGGGGACGTGGCCCGGCGGCTGTGTGCCAGGCCCGCCTGGATCACCGGCATCGACCACCGCATCGAGGCGCACGGCCTCGGGCTGCGCGACCTCACCGACTCCCCGTCCACGAGGATCGCCGCCGAGCGCGCGGGGGTCTTCGAGCGGCCGGTGGACACCGCCGAACTGCACGCGCCGTTCTCCTCCCAGGAGGTGGTGCTCCGCAAGGCCCTCGGACTCGACGGGAGCGTGTCCGTCAACCCGTCCGGCGGCGCGCTCGCCGCCAACCCGATGATGGCCGCCGGCCTGATCCGGATCGGCGAGGCGGCCGCCCGGATCCACCGCGGCGAGTCCGACCGGGCCCTCGCGCACGCCACCTCCGGCCCCTGCCTCCAGCAGAACCTGGTCGCCGTCCTGGAAGGGGACCGAGCATGAGCAAGGAGCCAGTGGCCGTCGTCGGCATCGGCCAGACCAAACACGTCGCCGCCCGCCACGACGTGTCCATCGCCGGGCTGGTCCGCGAGGCCGCGGCCCGCGCGCTCGCGGACGCCGAACTGTCCTGGGCGGACATCGACGCGGTCGTCATCGGCAAGGCCCCCGACTTCTTCGAGGGCGTGATGATGCCGGAGCTGTACCTGGCGGACGCCCTCGGCGCGGTCGGCAAGCCCATGCTCCGGGTGCACACCGCCGGTTCGGTGGGCGGGTCCACGGCGCTGGTCGCCTCCAACCTGATCGCCGCCCGCGTGCACCGCACCGTCCTGACCCTCGCCTTCGAGAAGCAGTCCGAGTCCAACGCCATGTGGGGGCTCTCCCTGCCCGTTCCCTTCCAGCAGCCGCTGCTGGCCGGGGCAGGCGGGTTCTTCGCCCCGCACGTGCGCGCGTACATGCGGCGCACGGGCGCCCCCGACACCGTCGGCTCGCTCGTGGCGTACAAGGACCGGCGCAACGCGCTGAAGAACCCGTACGCGCACCTGCACGAGCACGACATCACGCTGGAGAAGGTCCAGGCCTCGCCCATGCTGTGGGACCCGATCCGGTACTCCGAGACCTGCCCGTCCTCCGACGGCGCCTGCGCGATGATCCTCACGGACCGGGCGGGCGCGGCCCGTTCGCCGAAGCCGCCGGCCTGGGTGCACGGCGGGGCGATGCGCAGCGAGCCGACGCTCTTCGCGGGCAAGGACTTCGTGTCCCCGCAGGCGGGCAAGGACTGCGCGGCCGACGTCTACCGGCAGGCCGGGATCACCGACCCGCGCCGGGAGATCGACGCGGTCGAGATGTACGTGCCCTTCTCCTGGTACGAGCCGATGTGGCTGGAGAACCTCGGCTTCGCGGACGAGGGCGAGGGCTGGAAGCTCACCGAGGCCGGGGTCACGGAACTCGACGGCGACCTGCCCGTCAATCCGTCGGGCGGCGTCCTGTCCACCAACCCGATCGGCGCCTCCGGCATGATCCGCTTCGCGGAAGCGGCCCTCCAGGTGCGCGGGCAGGCCGGAGAGCACCAAGTCCCGGACGCGCGCAGGGCGATGGGGCACGCCTACGGCGGCGGGGCGCAGTTCTTCTCGATGTGGCTGGTGGGATCGCAGCCGCCGTCCTCCTGAGGACGGCGGCCCGCGGAAGGCGGTTTCCCGTAAGGGTGCCGCACAGGCCACGAGTGACGCACCGTGGCCTGTGCGGCACGGCGTGCGATCGCTAACCTGACCCGGGGACGACGTACGGGAGGAGTACGCACGTGGCAGAGAGCACGATTTCGCAGGCGCCGGCCGGCTGGGGAAAGCCGGACCTCGATCTGACCGAGGCGGACTGGCAGTCGAGCAGCCGGGGGGAGGGCGACGTCCAGATCGCCTTCGTGGAGGGGTTCATCGCGATGCGCAACGGCGACCGGCCCGGGAGTCCCTCGCTGATCTTCGCGCCGGACGAATGGCACAAGTTCGTCCTGAACGCGCGGGGCGGGGAGTTCGACCTGACGTAGCCGCAGCAGCGCGGACGCACGCCCGGCGCGGCCCGGCCGCCACCTTCGCGGTGGCGGGCGGGCCGTACGGTCATATCGGGAGGAAAGGCGGGGTGTCCGTATGAGTGGAGAGAGCGACCTGCGGAAACGGGTGAGGGGTATGCGCCCCCTGAGGTTCTGCAGGTAGGGCACGATTCGGTCAGGTCGCTGTAGAGGGACACGCAGTTCACGAGCGGGACGAGGCGCTGGACCGTCCAGGAGACAGGCGCCGGCCCATCCGCTCCCCGCGAGCCGGCGACGGCAGGCACCGCCAGGGGCAGGGCGATCCCGGCCCGCGCCCAACAGGAGGTCATCAACCGCAACGAACAAGCGATCCACCGCTGGCTAGCCCAGGGCACCCGCCTCCGGATCACCCTCGAAGCGGCCTGGCCCTCCCGTCCCGATCCGGTCGGCCGCGTCCTGCTCCAGGCCATGGCCTTCGCCGGGCACGAGCCGCCCGTGGACGTACGGGCCGCGCGGGTGGTGCTCCGGCGCGTGCCCGACGCACCCCAAGGCTTCGTCGTGCACACCACCGTCCCGATCTACCTGTAGAGGCCGTCCCCGATGTCCATGAAGCCCATCGACTTCGACCGCCGCTATGGCGAGCTGGACCACGTGGTCAGCGCGTACCTCGGTCAGCCCGCAGACGACGGGCAAGACCGGCCGAGCCGCGCTCTCACGGCGTACCTGCGGCACACCTTGCACACCCGCCCGTGGGCTCTGTCCGCCGCGGAGCAGCAACTGCGCGCCTACGCCAACAATCCACCCGGTCGGCTGCGTCAGCGGCTCGGCGAGTGGTGCGGCTGCGCACTCCACCCAGAGCAGCTTGCCCGCGCGCCCTCCGTCGAGGCGGTACGAGCCGTATCTGTCCGCGACGGCGGTCCCGTCAGGCCACGGCAGCGCCTACGTAGCAGCTCCGGACAGCCGCCGAAAAGAAGATCAGTTGTTTTTCCGTACGGGGCCCCCGGCCGGGTGCGCGGGCGTACGCTGATCCCCCGAACAGGCCTGGGGGGTACCAGCCATGACGGAACGCCGGACCCGCAAACGGCGCACGATGTTCGAACGCCACGCGGAGCTCGCCGCCGTCGACGAAGCCCTGGACCGACTCACCGGTACCGGCCCCGACACCGCCGGAGCCCTCCTGGCCTTCTCCGGACCGGCCGGGCTCGGCAAGACCACGCTCCTCGCCGAAGTCCGCCGCCGCGCCCACGCCAGGACCTGCACCGTGCTCGCCGCCCGCGGCGGCGAACAGGAACAGAGCCAGCCCTTCCACGTCGCCCGCCAGCTCATCCAGCCCCAGCTGGCCGGCGCCACCGACGGGGAACTGCGCGCCGCGCTCGGCAGCTGGTACGCCATCGTCGGCCCCGCCCTCGGCCTCTGCGCCCCGGAGCAGGGCGCCCCGCCCGACCCCCAGGGCCTGCGCGACGGACTCGACTGGGTCCTGACCCACCTCGTCGTCCAGCGCGCCCCGGTCGCCCTCGTCCTCGACGACGCCCACTGGGCCGACCCCGAATCCCTCTCCTGGCTCGCCGCCTTCGCCCCGCGCGCGGAGCACCTCCAGCTGCTCCTCGTCGTCGCCTACCGGCCCGAGGAACTGCCCGCCCACGCCGAAGCGTTCCGTACGCTCCCCGGCCGCGCGGGACACCGCCCCCTCACGCTCGCGCCGCTCACCGCCGAGGCCGTCTCCACCCTGGTACGGGAAGCCGTCGGCGAGCACGCCGACGACGCGTTCTGCCGGGAGGCCTGGGCCGTCACCACCGGCAACCCCTTCGAGGCCGTCGAACTCGCCGTGCGGGTAAGGGACAAGGGCCTGTCCCCCGTCGAGGCCAGCGCCCCGCTCCTGCGCGACCTCGCCGCCGCCCAGCGCGGCAGCGGACTCGTCGCCCGCCTGCACAGCCTCGGCCCCTCCACCGTCCGCTTCGCCTGGGCCTGCGCGGTCCTCGGCACCGACATCCCGCGGGAACTCGCCGCCCGGGTCGCGGGACTCGGCACCGAGGAAGCCGTCGACGCCACCGAGCGGCTGCGCGCCGCCCGCATCCTCTCGGCCGCCGCCGAAGCCGCGGAACCGGGCGAAGAGGAGGGGGCCGGGCTGGAGTTCGTCCACCCCCTCATCGCCACCGCCCTGTACCGGGGCATCCCCGACGCCCTGCGGGTCGCCCTGCACGGGAAGGCCGCAGCAGCCGTCCTCGACGCCGGGCTCGGGCCCTCCGCGGCCGCCCGCCACCTGCTCGAGACCCACCCCGAGAGCGACCCCTGGGTGGTGCGCACCCTGCGTGAGGCCGCCGGCGAGAACCTGCGGGCCGGCGCCCCCGAAGCCGCCCGCCGCCAGCTCGCGCGGGCCCTGCGGGAACCCCCGGACTTCGACGAACGCGCGGCCGTCCTGTACGAGCTCGGCTGCGCCTCCCTGCTCACCGAGCCCGCCACCACCGTCAACCACCTGCGCGCCGCCCTCGCGGAGCCCTTCGAGGACCAGGCGCTGCGCCAGGGCATCGTGATCCGGCTCGCGCAGGTCCTCTCGCACAGCGACCGCCTCTCCGAGGCCTCGGAATCCCTCGCGCGGGAGATCCCGTACACCCAGGACGTACGCGCCCGGCTGCGCCTGCAGTCCGAGCAGTTCATGTGGGACGCCTTCGACGCCGCCGAGTCCGATTCCCCGGCGCGCTCGCGGCGCCTCGCGCGGCTCGCCGACCGGCTGACCGGGCGGGACCTCACCGAGCGGTACGTCATCGGGCTGCGGGCGTGGGACGCCTGCCTGCGCGGGGAGCCGGTCGACGTGGTCCTGCACCACGCGGGCCGGGTGCTCGAGACCGGCTTCAGCTGGGCGTACGAGGACCGGGGCTTCGAGGTCCCCGTGCTCGTCGCGATGGTGCACATGTACGCCGACCGGCCGGGCCGGGCCGAGGAGCTGTTCGAGGCCGGCACCGCCGAGTTCGAACGGCAGGGCTGGCGCGGAGCGCACCTGTCCTTCGCGTACAGCCTGCGCGCGTACATCCGCTACCGGCGCGGGAGGCTCGTGGAGGCGGAGGAGCTGGCCCGGGCGGGCCTGAGGCTCGCGGAGCGCGTGGGGCGGCGCACGCCCGTGCACTGGTACGCCATCGCGATCCTCGTCACCACGTTGCTGGCGCGGGGCCGGGTGGACGAGGCGTGGGAACTGGCCCGGGAACACGAGTACGGGGAGCCCTTCCCGGCGGCGGTCGTCTTCCCGGACTCCCAGACCGTCTACGCGGAGCTGCTGCTGGCCCGCGGCGAGGCGAAGGCGGCGGTGGCGGAGCTGGAGGCGGTGGACCGGCGGCTGACCCCGAGGGGGATCCAGAACCCGTCCTGGTGCCCGTGGCGGCTGCACCTGGCCCGTGCGGTGGCCGCGCAGGACCCCGCGCGGGCGCGGGACCTCGCCACGGAGGCGGTACGCCGGGCGCGCGCGTTCGGGGCTCCGTCGGGCATCGGCCAGGCGCTGCGGGTCGCGGCGGAAGTGGCTGCGCCGGGGGCCGGGCGGGTTGCTCTGCTGCAGGAGGCGGTGGCGCTGCTGTCGGCCTCCCCGGCGGGCTACGAGCTGGCGCTCGCGCTGACCGCGCTGGGTGAGGAACGGGGGGACGCGGACGTACTGCTGCGCGCGGTGACGGCGGCCCGGCAGTGCGGGGCGGACGGGCTGGCGGCGACCGCCGGCGCGGCGTTGACGGCGGTGGGCGGACCCCTGCCGTGCGGGGCCGTCTGGGAGGACGAGCTGGACGGGTACGACCGGCAGGTGGCGGAGCGGCTGCTGGCGGGTGACGCGGCCGTCTCGGAGGAGGAGCAGTCGCCGGTGTTCCGCAAACTGGGCACGGACCGCGCGGGCCTGCCCGACGCGATGGCCCGCCGGGCCCGCTGACCCGTCCGGCCCGGCTCCCGGGCCCCCGAACCCGGCGCCTCAAACGCCGGCGGGGCTGGATCTGCCGGGCGCTGTGCCTGGCGCCGGGTTCGGGGCCGGGCGGAGTCCGGGGAACGTGGACGGGCACGTACCATGGCGGCATGTCCTTCCTCCGCCGCCACCGCGCCGCCACACCCGCCGGCCCGGACTTCGACGTCCTGGCCATGGACCCGGGGGACTGGCCGGGCAATCTCGGGGCCGGGCTGCTGCCCGCGCCCGACGGCAGCTGCCAGGGTGTCTTCCTCCGCTACGACCTCTTCGGCGGACGCGGCCCCGCGATGATCATCGGGAACCTCCCCGAGGGATCCCCCGCCCGCGACCTCGCCGAGGGGCAGGTCCCCTTCGAGGTGGCCCAGCTCCTCGACGCCCTCGAGAACGACGAGGACGTCGAGGTCACCGGGGCCGAGGACTGCCCCGTCATGCAGGGCGACAACCTCCTCATCGTCCGGAAGGTCAAGCTCTCCGAGAGCAGGATCAGCTGCGTGCAGTTCGACCGCAGCGACAACGTGCTGGTCACCATCGCGAGCTGGGACCGGCCGATCACCGACGACCTGTACGCGCTGCTGAAGCCCTTGCCGGCCGAGCTCTTCCAGCAGGGCTAACAGCCCGCAGGCCGCCGCACCCGGCCCGCGGGCGTCACGCGTCCGCCACGTCGTTCGCCGCGACGTAGCCGAACGTCATCGCGGGGCCGATCGTCGACCCGGCCCCGGCGTAGCTGTGTCCCATCACCGCCGCACTCGCGTTGCCCGCCGCCCACAGGCCCCGGATCACCGATCCGTCGGCCCGCAGCGCGCGGGCCCGCGCGTCCGTGACGATGCCGCCCTTCGTGCCCAGGTCACCCGGCACGATCTTGAAGGCGTAGAACGGCGGCGCCCAGACCGGGGCCAGGCACGAGTTCGGGTGGACGCCCGGGTCCGTGTAGTAGTGGTCGTACGCCGTGTCGCCCCGGTGGAAATCGGGGTCGGATCCGTTCCAGGCCTGCGCGTTGAACCGGTTGAGGGTGGAGCGCAGGGCTCCGGCCGGTACGCCGATCTGGCCGGCCAGCGCGTCCCAGGTCCACGCCTTCTTCGCCGCGCCCGCCTCGTACCACGAGTCGGGGAAGGCGATCGTGGGCAGGATGTCCTTGAACAGGTACCTGTTGCGGTAGTTCTGATCCACGATCAGCCAGGCGGGGATGTGCGAGCCGGTCGCGCCACGGTCCTTCTCGTACATCACGTGCACGACATCGCTGTACGGAGCCGCCTCGTTGACGAAGCGGGCACCCTTCCCGTTGACCATCAGGCCGCCGGGCAGGGTCCGTTCGGCCAGGCAGAAGTAGGGCTCGTCCGGCAGCGGGATCGAGGGGCCCCACCAGGCGTCCTCCATCAACGCCAGTGCCGCTCCGGCGCGTTGGCCCGCCCGGATGCCGTCGCCGGTGTTCTCCCTGGCGCCCACCGACCACTGGGTGCCGATCGGCTGCTGCTGGTACCGGGCCCGCATCTCCGCGTTGTGCTCGAAGCCGCCGGATCCGATGACGACGCCCTTGCGGGCCCGCACGACGCCCCGCACGCCCTCCTTCTCCACCACGACCCCGGTGACCGCGCCGGCCTCCTGGACCAGGTCGACGAGGGGGCTGTTCAGCCACACCGGCACGCCGGCCCGCATCAGTCCGGCCCGCAGGCCGGCCGCCAGGGCCTGGCCCATGGTCAGCGGCTTCTGGCCGCACAGCGCGGCCGCGGTGCCGCGCGCCAGGCATTCGGTGGACACCGCGAGGCCCTTGGCGCTCACGGCCGCGAGGTTGAGCCACTTGTAGTCCTGGCTGAACACCACCATGCCGGCCGGCACGGGCATGTACGCCGGGTTCAGCCGGGCCAGTTCGGCGCCGAGGATGTTGCCGTCGAACTGATCGGGCTCGATGGAGCGGCCGTTCGGGAGGCCGCCCGGCAGGTTGGGGTAGTAGTCGCTGTAGCCGTCCATGAAGCGGAAGCGCAGCGGGCTGTTGGCCATCACGAAGTCGAGCATCCGCGGCCCGTTGGCGAGGAAGGCGGCCTGCCGGTCCGCCGGGGAGCCGTCGCCCACGACGGCCGCGAGGTACGCCGCCGCCTTCTCCGGGGAGTCGGGGACCCCCGCGCCCAGGATCACGGAATTGTTGGGCAGCCAGATGCCGGCCCCGGAGCGGGCGGCGGAACCGCCGAAGGTCGGGGCCTTCTCGACGACGAGCACGCTCAGGCCCCGCTTGGCGGCGGTGAGCGCGGCGGTCATCCCGGAGGCCCCGGATCCGACCACAACGACGTCGTACTCGCCGAGCACGGCCCCCGGTCCGGCGCCGGCGGCGTGCGCCCGGGCGGCGGGCAGCACCCCGGCGGCGAGCACCCCGGCCCCGGTCCCGGCGAGGACCGTCCGGCGGGAGGGAAGGGCGGAACTCGGTTCGGCGTGCGGGGTGGAGGCGGTTCTCGCGGTCATGGGCGGGCTCCAGAGGCGTGGGAGTGAGGGGACGGTTCCGGCATTTCTGATGCCAAGTCAGAAAAGGTGTTCGGGGGATCATGTGAAGTCAAGGCATGCGCACCAGTTGTGCGGTGGGCCCGGACATGCGAAGTCCCGTGCCGCACACACCGGGTGTGTGCGGCACGGGACGGGGATCCGTGCCGCCGTGCTCCGTTCTACGCGCCCTCGCGCTGCCGGCTCAGCGCGTGCCCACGGCGGCGCGGACCGCCCTGCGCGCCATGCCCGCGTCGTCGTGCAGGCGCCGCAGCAGCAGGCGCTGCTCCTCGCCGCAGGACAGGGAACCCGCCGGCACGGGGTGGGCCGGGGCGGCCGCCGCCATCGAGCGGTGCACCGCCGTCTCCGACATCCGGATCTCCCGGGTCAGCACCAGCATCAGGTTGACCAGGAAGGCGTCCCGCGCGGCCGGTCCGGCGGTCTGCGCCATACGGCTGATGTGGGCGCGGGCGGCCGGGGCGTCGCCCAGCACCGTCCACAGCGTGGCCAGGTCGTAGCCGGGCAGGTACCAGCCGGCGTGCTCCCAGTCGAGGAGCACCGGCCCCGCCGGGGACAGCAGCAGGTTCGACAGCAGCGCGTCGCCGTGGTTGAACTGCCAGGGGGTGCCGGACAGTTTCACCCCGTGCAGCAGCTTCTGCAGGTCACCGAAGTCCCGGTCGGTCAGAAGGCCCTGCTGGTAGTCCCGGGCGATCCGGCGGTCGTAGTCCAGGGGCTTCTCGAACAGCTCCTCGGCGGGACGCCATGTGTTCACCTGGCGCACCGCGCCCAGGGCCGCCCGCAGGTCGGCCCTGGGCGGGGCCTCCACCGGGTGCCGCTGGAGCGCGGCGACCCGGCCCGCCATCCGCTCGACGATCAGTACGCAGTTCTCCGGGTCGGCGGCGATCAGCCGCGGCACGCGGACCTGCGGGCGGTGCCGGACGAACGTCCGGTACGTCGCTATTTCGTGCCGGTACCGCGCGCGCCACTCGGGCGAGGGATCCAGTAATACCTTCGCCACGGCCGTCATCCGGCCGGTGGTCCCCACCAGGAGGACCGACCGGCCGCTGCGCCGCAGCACCTGGACGGGCGCGAACTCCGGACAGATCCGCTGCACCGAGGCGAGCGCGGTGCGCAGCTGCGCTCCCTGCGGTCCCGACAGGTCGATTCTTCCACTGAGCGGCTGAGATCCGGTTCCCGGCATCCGCCGTGCCCGTACGGCGCTCTGCCCCGGTGCCGCGATGCGGCCGGGTTCGAGGTAGGGGCCGCCCACCGCGGGGAGGGTGCGGTGCGGCCGGACCGGGGCGGACACGGAGGTCGTTGCTGCGTACATGGCGTTACGGATCCCTTCGTGCGCCGACGAGTTGCGTACGCCGCCCCGCCGGATCCCGTGCATCACCCTGGGGAGTTCCGCCGGTGACCGGGTCGGGGAGGCGCATTCCTACCTGACACCTGGCGGTGGGTGGCGTACCACGTTGCGTGCCCTGGCGAACCCTGGCGAATAGTCGCTCGGCATCTGACGGGGGGCTACTGTCAACTCAGCCGAGAACCTGGGGGCTTGACGTGAGCAAGGGACCAAACACCCGTCTGAACGACTTGTTCGGCCTGGCCGGCTGGTCGAAGGGCGAACTGGCGAGGATGGTCAACCGGCAGGCGGCCTCGATGGGTCACCACCAGCTGGCCACCGACACCTCGCGGGTACGGCGCTGGATCGACATGGGGGAGACCCCGCGCGAACCGGTTCCCACGGTACTGGCAGCACTGTTCACCGAGCGGCTCGGTCGTGTCGTGACCATCGAGGACCTCGGGTTCGTACGGCAACGGCGCACCACCAGGCGGCAACCGGACGGGGAGCAGGAGAACCCCGACGGCATGCCATGGGCGCCCGAACGCACAGCCGCGGTCCTCACCGAATTCACGGGAATGGACCTCATGCTCAACCGTCGCGGTCTGATGGGCGCGGGCGCCGCGCTCACCGCCGGCTCAGCCCTCAGCAATGCCATGTACGACTGGCTCCACACCGACCCGGCCCGCGCCAAGGACGCGTTCCGCCACGACGGCCTCCACCAGGCCGACGGGGTGGGATACGACCGGTACGAGGCCGCACCCATCGGCTCCCAGGAGATCGAAGCCCTGGAACGCTCCGTGGACGTCTTCCGCGCCTGGGACGCCTCCAGGGGCGGCGGCCTGCAGCGCAAGGCCGTGGTCGGTCAGCTCAACGAGGTGGGCGGCATGCTCGCGTACCACCACCCCGACCACCTCCAGCGCAGGCTGTGGGGGGTGGCGGCCAACCTGGCAGTGCTGGCGGGCTGGATGTCCCACGACGTGGGTCTGGAGCCGACGGCCCAGAAGTACTTCGTGATCGCCGCGCACGCGGCCCGCGAGGGCGGCGACCGGCCGCGGGCGGGGGAGGCGCTGTCCCGGGCCGCGCGTCAGATGGTCCACCTGGGCAAGCCCAACGAGGCCCTCGACCTGATGAAGCTCGCGCAGTCCGGTTCGGGCGAGCGGACCCTGCCCCGCACCCGCGCGATGCTGCACACCATCGAGGCGTGGGCGCAGGCGGCGCTCGGCAAGGGCCAGGCGATGCGCCGCACCCTGGGCGAGGCCGAGGACCTGTTCGTGTCCACGTCGGGGGACGTGCCGCCGCCGTCGTGGATGCAGCACTTCGACGAGGCCGATCTGCACGGCATGCAGGCCCTGGCCTTCCGCACCCTCGCCGACCACGATCCGTCGGCCGCGCCGATCGCCCAGAGGCACGCCAAGGAGGCGCTGCGGCTGCGTGCGGACGGGCACCAGCGCTCGAAGATCTTCGACTACATCTCGATGGCCTCGGCCTGCTTCATCGCGGACGATCCGGAGCAGGCCGACCGCTACGCCCGCCTCGCGCTCGTCTCGATGAACGAGACCTCCTCGCACCGGACGTGGGACCGGCTGCGCGAGATGTACCGGCTGAGCGGCCACTACTCCGGATTCGCCGGCATCGAGGAGCTCCGCGAGGAGATCAAACTGGCCCTCCCGAACAGCCCGGTGGCCCCGCGCCCGGTCTGAGCGGGTGCGGGTGAGAGGTGCGGGCGTGGGTGCGGGTGCGGCTCCGCGCGACGAAGAAGGCCGCGCCTTCCGGCGCGGCCCTGAGATCCGTACGCGTACGCGCGGCCGGCGGCCGTCCGCCCGGGCCGGCCTCCCCGACGGCTATGCGCCGACCCGGGCCACCAGTACGCAGGCGTCGTCCTCGCGCTCACCCTCGCCGAACTCCCCGATCACCAGGCGCACGCAGTCCTGCGCCGAGCGGGCGGCCGAGAAGCGCGGGGCGAGCGCCAGCAGCCGCTCGGTTCCGTCGGCCTTGCTGAACTCGATGCCGCGCGGGGTCAGTCCGTCGGTGTGCAGGACGAGCACGTCGCCGGTCTCCAGCGCCTCCTCTGCCTGCCCGTAGGCGGCGCCGGAGGTCGCTCCCAGCAGCACGCCCTCGGGCGGCAGCAGCGAGCGGCCCCGGCCGCGGCGGAAGAGCAGCGGGGCGGGGTGGCCGGCCTGCGCCCAGGACAGGACGCGGCGTGCCGGATCGTAGCGGCAGCACACCGCGGACCCCAGCGCGGGCTGTACGGAGGTCTCCAGGAGCTGGTTCAGCCAGCCCATCAGGGGGCCCGGTTCGATGCCGGCCATGGCCATCCCGCGCAGGGCGCCGAGCATCACGGCCATGCCCGAAGTGGCGGTCACCCCGTGCCCGGTCAGATCACCGACCGTCAGCATGGTCCGGCCGCCCGGGAGTTCGAGGGCGTCGTACCAGTCGCCGCCGATCAGCGCGCTGGTCGCGGAGGGCAGGTAGTGCGCGGCGACGTCCAGTGCTCCCGTGCTGTCGTGCGGAAACCGCAGGGAGCCGCGCCACGGGGGGAGCACGGCTTCCTGCAGCTCGACCGCCAGCCGGCGCTCGGTCCGCGCGATCTCCTGCCGGCGCCGCAACGAGTCACGGGACTCGCGGACCGCCCGCTGGCTCCGGCGCAGGTCGCTCACGTCCCGCAGTACGGCCCACATGGTGGCCGTGCAGCCGTCGGCGTCGAGTACCGGCTCGCCCCTCATGTGCAGCGTCCGGACGCGACCGTCGGCCCGGACGATGCGGAACTCGCCGTCTATGGGCTTGCCGTCCACCAGGCAGGCCGTGACCATGGCCGTCAGCAACGGCTGGTCTTCGGAGAACAGGGTGGAGCCCAGCTCGTCGAGGGTGAGCGCGCCGCTCTCGGGGGAGCGGCCGAAGATCTGGAAGAGCTCGTCGGACCAGCTGACCTCGTCGGTCAGCAGGTTCCACTCGGCGCTGCCGACCCGGGTCTGCTGCGCTTCGCCGCCGGCGGCTCCCGTCTCGGGGGCCGGGGCGGCCCTCGGCAGTTCGACGGCTTCGGGCACGGTGGGCTCCAGGCCCTCTTTGAGCTGGCCGAGGTGCTCTCCGATGTCGTCGAGGTGGTGCACGGCGAGATCGCACAGTGCGCGCTGCCACCGTCCCCGGGCGTCGTCGTCATCGACGGTGTCCGGGCGGACGGCGTCGACTTCCCCCCGCAGCTGTCGGGTCTGCGAGATCAGCGCGTCCACCGACCCTGGTTCCGGGGACTGCGCGGGACGGTCCGCGTACAGGTGGGACGGCATGAGAGCTCCGATACAGGCGCGGCACGGCCAGAACTGAAAGGGAGGACCGGTTCTGATGGAAGGGCCGGTAACGACTGTGGCACAGGCCACGACGGCCTGTAAGGCGTTTGGCAACATCTGTGGAGGACTTGCTTCAGGCATATGCCTGAGGCCTCCCGCTGCCCCGGGGGCGTGCGAACGAATCCGGTCAGCCCTGTCGGCGGGCCCCGTCCCGGAGGCCCGCCGCCCCTTGCGCCCCGTGGTCCGTTACACGGAGACCGGCACCGGGTGGATCTCGCTGAAGGGGTGACCCGTGCGGTCGTGGATCCGCTTGACCGCGTCCGCCGAGGGGGCCTCGGAGAGGCAGTAGACCGTGCCCGACGCGGGGTCGGCCCAGGCGTGCTCGAAGTGCACGCTCTCCTCCGCCTCGATGTCCAGGTCGGCCTTGTGGGCTGCCTGCAGCTGATCCGCCGTGATGCCGTTCATGCCGTAGTGGACGTCCATGTACTTAGCCACTGCCGCGCACCTCCTCCATCCAGTGTTCCCGGTCAGCCCGGCCTGCTCTTGTGTGCTCTTCCCATCGTCCGCCCGCGGCCGGAAACCGGCCCTTCGGGGAGGGGCGGTCGCTCGTACGGCCGAGGTGTACGAAAGGAACCGGGGTCGCACCCGCGCGGACGGGTGCCCCCGAACGAAGGACGGCGGCGCGCGCGGTGAAGGGGCGGTGAAGCGTCCGGCAGGCCCCCGCGCCCGTCCACGGGCTTCCCCGCTCCTCCGGCGATCGCTACCCTACGTGCCGGTAATGAACCGGGGAGGCCCGCAGGCGGGCCGGGCGCAGGGCGGGGACACGACGACATGACCGGGCAGAGCCATGCGCCGACCGACGGGACGGACCACGACGGCGCGGACGGGCGGCGGGGCGGGACCGACGGGCAGAGCCGCCGCTCCTTCCTCACCTACCTCGTCGCCGCGCCGACGCTGGCGCTCGTCACCCGCGCCGGCGCGGACCTCCTCGCGCCGCAGGCCGCCCACGCGGTGGTCCCGACCCTGCCCGCCCCCGCCGACCTGGTCGACCTCGGCGACCTGTTCATTCTCGCCGGCGCCGCGACCTCCGCCCTGCTCGCGCTCGCCGTGGAGCCCGACGGCGCCATCCGTTTCCGGCTGCCGCGCGAGGAGGTCGGCCAGGGGATCACCACCGCCGTGGCGATGCTCGTCGCGGAGGAACTCGACGCACCGCTGGCCGCCGTACGGATCGAACTGGACGACGCCCGCCCCGAGCTGCTCTTCAACCAGCTCACCGGCTCCTCGAACTCCGTCCGCTCCCTCTACGGCCCGGTCCGCCAGTGCGCCGCGACGGCCCGCGCCCGGCTCGTGGCGGCCGCGGCCGTGCGCTGGAGCCTTCCGGCCTCCTCCCTCACCACCGCGGACGGCGCCGTCCACGCTCCCGACGGCCGCACCGCCGGCTACGGCTCCCTCGCCGCGGCCGCCGCCGACCCCGCCCTCGTGGTCCTCGGCGCGAGCCCCAAGCAGCCGGCGAGGCATGCCCTGGTCGGCACGCCCACCCGCCGGATCGATGCCCGCGCGATGGTCACCGGCGCCCTGCGGTACACCCTCGACCTCGAGGTCCCCGGGGCCAAGCCCTGCGTGGTCCGCCGTCCCCCCCACCCTCGGCGGGATCGTCCGCTCCGTGGCCAACCTCGCGGCCGTCAGGGCCATGCCGGGCGTCCTGCACGTGGTCACCGTCGCCACCGGTGTGGCCGTCGTCGCCGAGACCTTCGGCCAGGCCCTGGACGCCAGGGCCGCGCTCCAGGTCACCTGGGGCCCCGGCCCCGCCGACCAGCTCTCCGACGCGGCCGTGCGCAGCGCACTGCGTGCCGCCACCGCCCCGCTGCTCGTGCCGCCGCTGCTCACCGCGCACGTGGACGCCGAGTTCGACTTCGCCTTCGTCAGCCACGCGCCGATGGAGACCAACTCCGCGATCGCCGACGTGCGCGAGGACCGCGCCGAGATCTGGTCCGGGCTCAAGTCCCCGATCGTGGCCCGCGAGACCATAGCCGCCGACCTCGGCCTGCCGCTCGACAAGGTCACCGTGCACGTGGTCCAGGCCGGCGGCTCCTTCGGGCGGCGGCTCTTCTTCGACGCCGCCCTGGAGGCGGCCCGGATCTCCAAGGCCTGCCGCCGGCCGGTCCGCCTGATGTGGACCCGTGTCGACGACACCCGGCACGGCCGGATGCGCCCCGCCACCCACCACAAGATCCGTGCGACCCACCTGCTCGGCGAGGTGCTCAGCTTCGAACACCGGGTCGCCGCCGCCGAGACGGACTTCCGCCACGGCCTCGGCGAGATCATCACCGCCACGGCGGCGAGCCTGCCGCCCGGCATCGGCAACGCCACCCTCGCCCAGACGCTGTTCCTCACGACGGTCAAGTCCCCCTACCACTTCGGGCTCACCACCCAGGTGCTCACCGAAGTCCCCACCGGGGTGCCGACCGGCTCCTGGCGCTCGGTGTACTCGGCGAACACCCGGGGCGCCGAGGAGATCGTGGTCGACGAACTGGCCGCCGCCACGGGCAGGGACCCGTACCGGTTCCGCCGCACCTTCCTGAAGACGGCCGCGCAGCGCGCCGTGCTCGACAAGGTGGCCACGGAGGGGAACTGGGGCCGTGCCCTGCCCGCCGGGTGCGCCCAGGGCATCGCCTTCCACGAGGAGTACAAGTCGAGGACCGCGTGCCTGGTCGAGATCGACACCCGGGACCCGGAGCACATACGCGTCACCAAGGCCTTCATCGCCGTGGACGTGGGCCTGCCCGTCAACCCGCGCGGTCTGGAGGCCCAGATGATCGGCGGCCTGACCGATGCCCTCTCCACCACGCTCAAGGCCGGCCTGCACCTGGACAAGGGGCTTCCGCTGGAGGGCAGTTACAGCCAGTTCCACTGGGCGCGGCAGCGCGACACCCCGCGGGAGGTACGGGTCTTCGTGCTCCCGGCGACCGGAACCGAGCCGGGCGGAGCCGGCGAGCTGGGCGTGCCGGCCGCGGTGGGCGCCATCGCCAACGCCTACGCCCGGGCCACGGGCACGAAGCCGCGTAGCTTCCCGCTCGACTTCGACGTCGACTTCACCCCCTACCCCCGCTAGTTCAGGAGCCGAGCCGTGCCCTCGCACACCTTCACCGTCAACGGGCAGAGCGTCACCGTGGACGCCCCCGACGATCTGCCCCTGCTGTGGGTGCTCCGCGACATGCTGGGCGTGCGCGGGCCGAAATACGGCTGCGGCGTGGACGTCTGCA
This sequence comes from Streptomyces sp. NPDC006544, assembly GCF_040611715.1. Classification (NCBI taxonomy): domain Bacteria; kingdom Bacillati; phylum Actinomycetota; class Actinomycetes; order Kitasatosporales; family Streptomycetaceae; genus Streptomyces; species Streptomyces sp. NPDC006544. Next base: position 40,763 of record NZ_JBEXOV010000048.1, read on the forward strand.
AGGCCTGCACCAGCCACCTCGACGGGGTGGACGTCCGCCCGTGCGTGGTCCCGGTCTCCGCGTGCGCGGGGAAGGCCGTCACCACCATCGAGGGGCTGGCGAACGGCGACGAGCTGCACCCGGTGCAGGAGGCCTGGCTCGAACAGGACGTCGCGCAGTGCGGCTTCTGCCAGCCCGGCCAGATCATGGCGGCGGTGGCCCTGTTGAAGCGCACGAGCACGCCGACCGACGAGGACATCGACGCGATCGCCAACATCTGCCGCTGCGGCACCTATTTCCGCATCCGTGAGGCGATCCACAGCGCGGCGGCCAAAATGCAGGCGGGCGGCCCCGTGACACAAGCCCTATAAGGGGTGAATCCGCACAGTTGTAGCCGATCATGCCTGGATGAGGCGTATCAATGCGAAACGCGTGCTGGTCGGTGAACCGCTCGACACCGCTCGTCTGGGCGAGACCCTGCTGCCCAAACGGCTCGCGCTCCCCATCTTCTGCAGCGACCCGCTCTCCTCGGTGGCCTACGCCACCGAGGAGATCCTGCTGATCCTCGCCCTCGGCGGCGTCGCCCTGCTCCACCTCACCTGGTACGCGGCCGCCGCCATCGTCTTCCTGCTGACCGTCGTCGTCGCCTCCTACCGGCAGACCTGCCACGCCTACCCGGGCGGCGGCGGCGCCTACGTCGTCAGCGCCGTGAACCTCGGCCCGACCGCGGCCCTCACCGCCGCGAGCGCCCTGCTCGTGGACTACGTCATGACGGTCGCGGTCTCCGTCGTCTCCGGCGTCTCCGCCATCACCTCAGCCATCCCCTCCCTCAGCGACCACGAAGTGTCCATGTCGGTGGGCTTCGTCGTGCTCCTGACCCTGATGAACCTGCGCGGCGTACGGGAGTCGGGACGGATCTTCGCGATCCCGACCTACGGCTTCGTGCTCGTCATCTACCTCATGTTCGCCGTGGCCGCCTTCCGCCTCGCGACCGGCGACACCATCCGCGCCGAATCCTCCGAACTGCCGATCACCGCGGCCGGCAGCTACGCGGGCCTCGCCCTGGTGCTGCTCGCACTGCGCGCCTTCGCCTCCGGCTGCACGGCCCTGACCGGCGTCGAGGCCATCAGCAACGGCGTGCCCGCCTTCCAGAAGCCCAAGAGCAGGAACGCGGCGACCACGCTCGCCGCGATGGGCGCCCTCGCCGTCACCATGTTCGCCGGGATCACCGTTCTCGCCATGGTGTACGAGGTGCACGTCGCGGCCGACCCGACCGAACTGGGCCTGGCCCCCGGAACACCGATGTCCACCGCGCTCGCCCAGATCGGCCGGGCCACCTTCGGCGACTGGGACGTCCTCTTCTACGTGCTCCAGGCCGTGACGGCCGGCGTGCTGGTCCTCGCCGCGAACACCGCCTTCAACGGCTTCCCGATGCTGGCCTCGATCCTGGCCAAGGACCGCTACGTACCGCGCCAGCTCTTCAACCGGGGCGACCGGCTCGTCTACTCCAACGGCGTCGTCCTGCTGGCGCTCGCCGCCATCGCGCTCATCGTCGCCTTCGACGCGGAGCTGACCCGCCTCATCCAGCTCTACATCATCGGCGTCTTCGTCTCCTTCACCCTCTCGCAGGCGGGCATGGTCCGGCACTGGAAGCAGGAGCTCGCCTCGCCCGGGACCCCGAGGGAGGAGCGGATCCACATTCACCGCCGGCGGGCCATCAACGCCGTCGGCGCCGTCATGACCTGCGTGGTCCTGGTGATCGTCCTGATCACCAAGTTCACCCACGGGGCCTGGCTCGTCGTCATCGCGATGCCCCTGCTCTTCCTCGGCATGAAGGCCGTGCGCCGCCACTACGACACCGTGGCCCGGGAGGTCGCCGTCGCCCCCGGGGTCACACCGCGCAAGCCCGCCCGCCACCACGTCGTCGTCCTGGTGGCCGCCGTGCACGCGCCCACGCTCAAGGCCCTCGGCTTCGCGATGGGGCTGCGGCCCGACACCCTCACCGCGCTCTCGGTGGCCGCGGACGAGGAGGAAGCGAACCGGCTGCGGGCCGCCTGGGCGGAACACGCCCCGGGAATCCCGCTGAAAGTGCTGCACTCCCCGTACCGGGAGGTGATCGGACCGGTGCTCGCCCACGTTCAGGAACGGGCGGCCGCCGAGGGGACGGACATGCTGTCGGTGGTGATCCCCGAGTACGTGGTGGGGCACTGGTGGGAACAGCCCCTGCACAACCAGAACGCGCTGCGGCTCAAGGCACGGCTGCTGTTCACGCCGGGGGTCGCGGTGATCGACGTACCGTTCCTGCTGGAGTCCGCGAAGACGGCGCGGCCGGAGGAGGGGACGCAGGACCCGCGGACGGGGGGACAGGAGGCGCGGGGGAGGTAGCCGGACGCTGGACGATCGCCGCATGGGCCAGCGCCAGCTCCACGACATGGGCCGGATCCGCGAGGGAGCGGCCGGTCAGCCGCTCCAGTCGGCGCAGCCGGTTGGAGACGGTGTTGCGGTGGCAGTACAGCCGCTGCGCGGCGGACGTCGTCGAGCCCTGGCAGGCCAGCCAGGTGCCCAGGGTGTTCAGCAGGACCCGGCGGTCCTCCGGCGCCAGCGCCAGGACCGGACCCAGCACCACCCGGCGCAGCCGGGCCGCCAGTTCGGGCTCGGCCGCGACCAGCGCGGCCGGCAGCCGCTCGTCCAGCAGCGCGGTGCGCGGGCCCTCCGCGACGGCGGCGCGCAGGGCGAGGACGGCCAGCCGGTGCGCCCCGGCCAGCTCGGCCGGCGACGTCACCACCGGGCTCACCCCGGCTCGCACCCCGAGCGGTGCGAGCAGCTCCCGTACGGATTCCAGCGGATGGTGTCCCAGCTCCACGAGGCAGCTCTCGCCGGCGGCGCGGATCCTCCACAGCACGCGCGGGGCGCCCGCCACCGGGTCCGTCATGTGACCGGTCGCGGTGCGGGACCCGGCGCCACCGCCGGATGCGAGGGCCACCACCGCGAAGCGGCCGCGCTCCGGCAGCCCGAGCCGCTCCGCCGACCGGGCGGCCTCCCCGGCCGGACCGGAGCCGTCGAGCAGCGCGTCGAGCAGGGCGGCGGCGAGCTCCCGCTCACGGTCGCCGCGCACGGCCTCGGCCCGGCCGTACGACTCGGCCGCCGCGTCCGCCATCCCGTCGACCACCTCCCACAGTGCGGGCGCCCCGGGCAGCAGCCGGGGCAGCGCCGCCCGGTCGTGGGCGGTGACGGCCTCGGTCAGGGCCTGCCACACCAGCCGGCCGCAGATCCGGTAGATGTCCAGCAGGGAGGAGAGCGGCAGGCCCCGCCCCGCGTGGAGCGCGCCGTCGGCGCGGGCGTCGGCGAGATCGGGCGGCAGGCCGCGGGAGCCGCGGACGAGGCCCTCGACGGCCTGACGGAGCACGCGGTGGACCCGGTCGCGCAACTCGGCCCGGCCGGGCGGGGCGGCGTGGACGAGCGGGGCGGCATGGGCGGCAGGGGCCGGTTCCTCGGCCGGCGTCCGGTCGACGAGCCGCTCCGCCGCCACCGCGAGCCGGCGGTTCAGGTCCTCGCGTATCTCCTCGATGATCCGCTCCATGACGGGCAGCGTGACACGGAGGAGGGGGCGGTGGGGAGGGCCGCGACGGAGCCGCGTCCGCTAGCGTGTCCGAAGCACTGCACATGCAGTGCATATGCGGCGGTCATACCGTGACGCCTCCGCACGCCCCGCGCCGCACCGTTGCGCGCCGAGGGCGCACCGTGTCCACACCGTCAGGGATCCGCCCATGCGCCAGAACCCGGAGCGCCGCGCCGCGCTCCTCGACGCCGCCATCGAAGTCCTCGCCCGCGAGGGCTCCCGGGGGCTGACCCTGCGCGCCGTCGACGCGGAGGCGGGGGTCCCGACCGGCACTTCCTCCAACTACTTCAGCAACCGGGCCCAGCTGCTCGTGCAGATCCTGCACCGCACCCGCGAGCGGCTCGTCCCCGACCCGGCGGAGCTGGCCGCACCGCACGACACGAAGGTCCTGCTCGGCCGGCTCCTGGCGCGCATGCGCCGCGAGCGCAGCGTCCACACCGCGATGCTGGAGCTGCGCCTGGAGGCCACCCGGCGGCCCGAACTGCAGGAGGAACTGGCGGGGTTCCAGGGCGCCGAGCTGGAGGCGAACGTCGCCCGGCACCTGGAGGCGGGGCTGCCCGGGGACCGGCAGGGCGTGGTGCTGCTGTACCTGGCCATGCTGGGACTGATCGTGGACGACCTGACCGCGCCCGGCCTGCTGGCCCCCTACCCGGTGGAGGGGCTCATCGGCACGATGGTCGAGCGCCTCCTCCCGGAGCGCCCCGCCGACTGACTATCGTGCCCGTGGGGGAGCGACGGCAGTACCGGCACGCGGCACGGGAGGCGACCGTGGAGATGGCGGACACCAGCGGGAACGGCGTCCGGGACGGCGACGGCGGCGCCGGCGAAGCCGGCGGCAGCGGCATCCAGTGGCTGGCCGACTGGGACGCGTGGTACGTCAGCCTCACCTTCGCCCGGGGCATCGGGCCCGGGGAACTGGCGGCGCGGCTCGGCGCGCTGCCCGGCATCCGGCCCGGGCCGCTGGGCGCCCTGGACGCCTGGAGCATGGTCACCGAGACGGTGGACGGCGACGGGGTGGCCCGGGTCGGCAGCTGGGGCGGCTGGTCCTTCGCCGTCGAGCACGGCATACCGGCCGGGGCGCAGCGGCTCGCCGAGGTGTCCCGCTCCGGAGTGGAGGCCGTCCACCTCGACCCGCAGCCGGACCACCCGCCCAAGCAGTTCGCGTACGCCCGGGACGGGGAGCTGGTCTGCTGCTTCGGCCTCGGCGAGGAGTACTGGCGGGGCGGCCACCGGCCCGACTTCCTGCTGCCGGAGCTGGCCGGGGCGAGGATCCTCACCCCGGACGGCGGCTACGCCCGCCCCGAGGACGAACCGGACGAGGACCGCGACCGGCTCACCCTCGCGGTGCTGGAGCAGCGCTTCGGCCTGTCCTTGCCGCGCCGGCTCGTGGAGGAGGCCCGGCTCCCGGCCTTCGTGACCTGTACGCAGTAGCGGTGCGGCGGGACTGCGGCACTGCGGTGCGGCGGTACGAGGCGCGGGGTGCGGAAGGAAGGGGCCGGGCCCCGGCTCAGCGCGCGTAGTCCCGGATCACCAGGCGAGCCAGCTCGGCGCGGACCGGAGCCAGCTCGGCCGCGACCGCCTCCGTACGGGAGGCGTCGCACACCACCCGGGCCGGCAGCGCGCCGGCCGACGTCAGGCACCGGCGGCGGAGGTGGGTCGGCGGGTGGGTGTCGTCGACGCTGTGCCCCCGCCGGACGGAGACCCGGCGCAGCCGTTCGTACTCGCTCTCGGGGACGGACACCGTCCGTGCGCGCAGCCCTTCCCACAGCCCCTGCTCGGCGGCATCGCGCGCCGCGCGCCCCTCGGCGCCGCCGCGCATCTGCGCCGCCACCGACTCGCGCCGCAGGTGCGGCTCCACCGACCCGCAGAGGAGCAGCCGGTCCATCAGCGCGGCGGCCGCCTCCGTGGAACCGGCGCGGGCGGCGCCGGTGTCGGCCCGGTACTCCGCCCGCTGGGAGGCCCTCATCGTCAGCCCGTCGAGCAGGTGGATCACTCCGTAGACCGTCGAGCGCGGCAGGAACGTCACGAGGTGCAGGAACTGCTCCGACGCATGGCGCCACCAGCTCACCAGGGACGGCAGGGCCGCCGGGGTCAGCAGGTGGTGCCAGCGCTGCAGCGCGTGCAGCGCCTCGCCGGTGAGGCGCGTGGAACGGATGTCACCGTTCGCGAAGTGCCCGAGTTCGTGCCCCAGCAGGGCCACGCGCTCCTGCGGCGAGAGGATCTCCCAGAGCCCGAGCCCCAGATGCATGACGCGCCGGTTCCGGAAGCCGTAGGCGGTGACCGCCGCGTTGGCGACGGGTTCCACCACCACGGCGTGCACCCCGGACGTCCCGACGGCCGCCCCGACCTCGTCGATCAGCTCGAACAGCCGGGGCGCGTCCGCCCGGTACAGCACCGGAGCGTGCTTCGGCAGCCGGGTCGGCCGGGGAAGCAGCGTGGCCACGATCACCAGGACCAGCGCGCCGAGCACGGGCTGGATTCCCGTGGACCACCCGCCGATGATCAACAGCCCCGCGACCACCACCAGCCCCACGGTGACCGCGTGCACCAGAGCCGAGATCCCGAAGGCCAGGACCGTCGAGAGGTCCAGCGCGGCCGGTCCGGCCCCGCCCCCGGTGCCCGGCCGCCCGATCTCGGCCGCCAGCTGCTCCCCGTGCGCTCGGGCCAGGCGTCGGCGGACCGTCTCGATGCGGCCCCGGTCCGGTTCCGGAGCACCCGGATCCACGTTCCATTCGCATTCCGGGCACCAGCGGACGTACCGCGTGTGCACGGTGACGGCGGTCCCGCACTCCGGGCACGGCCGCACCTCCGGTGCGTCCTCCTCCCCGCTGGATCTCCCTACGGATTCCCCGATGGTTTCCACGTTCACCGATCCCTCCCCACCGCGGACCTGCTGTGATCCCCGGTCCGCGCAGGATAAGGGGGCCGGCGCGACCCCCGGCGGCCGGTACGGCATGGCGGTCCTCGGCCCGGGAGAGCGGGTCCGGGGCCCGGTGGCGGAGGTTGATCTTATGCTCAGGTTTACGCGCGTCCGCTGGTTTTGCGGCCGGTGAGCGACTTTGATGGGTTCGCCAGGCCTCGTCACCGGAGCAGGGGGACCACCCATGGACAGCGACCGCAGCCAGAGGGACAGCGACCACGGCCAGAAGGACAGCGCGGACGGCGCGGACGGCGCGGACGACGGCATCACCCCCACCACCCCCGCGCCCACCCTCATCGGCTCCGTCCAGCGGGCGTTGCGCCTCGTGGAGGCGATGCACGCGGAAGGCGGGGTGACCGCCAAGAGGCTCGCCCGGATCACCGGCATTCCCCTGCCCACCGTTTACCACCTGCTCCGCACCCTCAGCCATGAGGGCTACGTACAGCGCGAGGGCGGCGCATTCCGGCTCGCGCACGGTCTTCCGCTCGCTTCTTGACGCGCCGTTCACGCAGACGCCGTAATCCCATGATCACCACTGAATGATCAAATTCCGATGGGTTCCGGCCAAGCTGTCACGTGCTACCGCGCATGTTCCAGCGGAAAATGCCAGAACGCCCTTTCGGCCTGTGGAAGTTGAGTAAGTTCCCTCCTGTCGCGCCGTACGACCGTGCACCACGCCCGGTCCGGCCGGGAGGGGAGCCCGCGTGCCCGGGATCGACGAATGCCTGCTCGAAGCCATGGCCCTGCCTGGAGCGAGAGGGGCCGCACTGGTCGACTGGAGCAGTGGCCTGGCCCTCGGCACCGCAGGGGACTCGCCGGTCGGAGACCACGAGACCACTGCCGCCGAGACCGCCGAACTGGCGCGGGCCGCCGCCGAGTACGAGTCCTTCGCCCAGGCGGAACCACCGGCCGGCTCCGGGGACCCGGCGGGGGGACTGCCGGTGGAGGACCTGATCGTCACCACCCGCACCGGTTACCACGTGCTCCGCTTCGTCGAAACCAGCTTCGACAGCAGCGTCTTCCTGCACCTGTGGCTCGACCGGGTCGAGGGCAACCTCGCCCTCGCCCGGCACAGACTCCGCGCCCTCGCCGAGGGGCTGGTGCTCAAATGACCGCACACGTTCTCCCGGCGCCGGCGGCCGCCGTCTCGCCCTTACTCACCCGGCTCGCCGCCGAGCGAGCCACCGGCGCCCTGCTCCGCGAGCGCGGCACCCTCTTCCTGGAGAACGGCCGCGTCGTCCACGCGGAGAGCCCGGCCACCCCCGGTCTCGACGTCCTGCTCACCACCGGAGGCGGCCTCGCCCCGGAGCGCTGGAACGAGGCGGTGAACCAGGCCGGCGCCCGCCGCCAGGTCGCCCGCTTCCTCGTCGACAGCGGCGGCATGGCGGGCGGCGAGCTGGAGATCTGCCACCTCGCCGCGATCTTCGACGCCGCCTTCTTCGCGCTCTCCCCGGGCAGCGGCCCCTCCCGCTTCCGCCGCGGTGCCACCCACTGGATAGGCACCGTCCGCTCCGTACCGGCCGCCGCCGTCGAGCGGGAGACCCGGAGGCGGCGGGAACTGCTCGACGCGGTCTGGCCCTACCCGCTGCTGGACACCTCCCCGGTCGTGCCCCGGGCCGCGGCCCCCGGCCAGACCGTCACCGCCCGGCAGCGGATCCTGCTCGCCCGCGCCGACGGCGTACGGACACCCGCCCACCTCGCGTGGGTACTGGGCCGGCCGGCGTTCCACACCCTGCTCGACGTGCGGCGCCTGGCCGCGGCCGGGCTCGTCGAGACCCCCTACGCGCCGGCGGCGGAGCCGGAACCCGCCTCCGACACCCCCCTGCCCGACTGGATGGCGCAGACGCAGTCCCCGGACGTGGCCCTGCTGCGCCGGTTGCGCGACGCACTGGAGGCAAGCCTGTGAGGCTCCCGCTGCGACCGGTCCTGCGCGCCGACCGCTCCGAGCGTCGGCAGCCCGAAAGGAGAAAGGCCGACATGAGTACGGTGCCCGCCGAAGCGGAGGCCGAGATACTCGCCGAGCTCCGGCGGCTGCGGTCCCGCGTCCCCCAGCTCACCGGCGCCCTCGCCGCCAGCGCCGACGGCATGGTGCTGGCCCAGGACAGCGCCTCCGCCGAGGCCGAGTCCGTCGCCGCCCTGACGGCGGCAGCCCTCGGGGTGGCCCAGCGGCTCAGCGACTGCACCGGCCAGGGCGGCTTCCGCGAGCTGCTCGTGCGCGGGGAGAACGGCTACGTAGCCACCTACGCGGCGGGCGAAGCGGCGGTCCTCACCCTGATGGCCGAGCAGCGCGTCAACGTGGGCCGCCTCCACCTGGAGGCCCGGCGCTCCAGCCTGCGGATAGCCGAGCTGCTCGCCCACGGCCTCGCCCGCCGGATCCTCTAGGAGCCGGACCCTCCGCGCCTCCCGCGCGGGCCGCCGCGCCGCCGGGCGCCCCCGACCACGTACATCCGTACCGACCGAATTCCAGGACAGCCGAACAAGAAAGAGGAATGAACCGTGTCCAACGTGGAGACCGCACTCAAGGAAGCCACCACCAGCATCGAGGGCGTGCTCGGCGCCGCTCTGGTGGACTACAGCAGCGGCATGGCCCTCGGAACCATCGGCGGCGGCAAGGACCTGGACCTCACGGTCGCCGCGGCCGGCAACACCGACGTGGTCCGCGCCAAACTCCGCACGATGGAGATGCTCAAGCTCAGCGACGACATCGAGGACATCCTGATCACCCTCGGCAGCCAGTACCACCTGATCCGGCTGCTGAAGGGCCGGGGCGGCTCGGGACTCTTCCTCTACCTCGCGCTGGACAAGGGACGGGCCAACCTCGCGATGGCCCGGCACCAGCTGAGGAAGATCGAGGCGGAACTCGAAGTCTGATCCGGTGGCGGCGAGGTGGCGGGCGGCTGAACTCATTGCCGCCCGCCCGGCGGCTTCTCCCGTATGTCCGAGACGACTGAATTTCATCATCTCGCTACGGAGTAAGATGCTGTAATCAGCTGATCATCAACAGGTAAAGACGCTGGAGAACTCGCCGCCCATGCCCCCGCGCCTCAGTATTGTCGTCCCCGTCTACAACGTCGAGCTCTATCTCGACGAGTGCCTGGAGTCCATCGCAGCGCAGACATTCGACGACTTCGAAGTCGTGCTCGTCGACGACGGATCCACTGATGACAGTGCGGCCATGGCGCAGGCGTTCGCGGACCGTGACGCGCGCTTCCGCGTGGTCCTCCAGGAGAACGCCGGACTCGGCGCCGCCCGCAACGTCGGAGCCCGCCACATCACCCCGGGCACGGAGTACCTGGCCTTCGTCGACAGCGACGACACCATGCCGGACTACGCCTACCAGCGGCTGATCGACGCCCTCGACGAGACCGGCTCCGACTTCGCCGCGGGCAACGTCAAGCGCTTCCGCTCCGTCGGCATGTCGCAGTCCTGGGGCCACCGCGCCGCCTTCGCGACCACCAAGCTGAAGACCCACATCTCCAAGTTCCCGGCGCTGGTCACCGACCGCACCGCGTGGAACAAGGTCTACCGGCGCAGCTTCTGGGACGAGCACGGATTCCAGTACCCGGAGGGCATCCTCTACGAGGACGCCCCCGTCAGCATCCCCGCGCACTACTTCGCCAAGAGCGTCGACATCCTCGCCGAATGCGTCTACCACTGGCGCGTCCGCGAGACCGGCGAACGCTCCATCACCCAGCGCTCCACCGACCCGGTGTCGGTCATCGACCGGGTGGCCTCCGTGCGCCTGGTGCGCGAGGCGCTCCAGGCCAAGCAGGGTGCCCCGTACACCCGCTACCTGCGCGAATACGACCGCAACGTGCTGAGCGAGGAACTCCCGCTCATCTACAAGTACGTACCGGAGGCCGGCGCCGACTTCCGGGCCGCCTTCTCCAAGGAGGTCGGCGCACTCGTCCGGGAGATCGGCACCGGGCCGTGGCCCGACCTCACGGTGGCCGACCGGCTCAAGGCGTACCTCGCCGGCGAGGGCCGGATCGAGGAGTTCATCGGCCTCCTCCAGCACCAGAAGGACTTCACGTACAGCGTGCCGGTCAAGGGGCTGGCCCGCCCGCAGGCCGACTACCCCTTCCTCAAGGCACCCGTCCCGAGCAAGGTCCTCACCCTCGGCCCGCGCGAGCGCCGCGTCGTCAGCCGCCTGGAGCAGGCCCAGTGGACCGACGGCAAGCTCCTGCTGCGCGGTTACGCGCTGCCCGGCCACCTCGGCGCCGAGAGCCGCCTCGGTTCGCGCAAGGCGCTGATCTTCCGCGAGAGCGGCAAGCGCCGCCGGACCGTCGTCGGGACCCGTACGGTCGCCTCCCCGATGGCCACCGTGAACTCCCCGCACCTGGCCCTGCGCCACGCCGACTGGGCCGGCTTCACCGCCGTCGTCGACCCCACCGCCTTCCAGACGGGCGGCAAGTGGAGCGACGGCGTGTGGACCACCTCCGTGGCCGTCACCGGCGCCGGCGGCCTGCACCGCTCCCGGCTCCGCGGCGGCGAGCACGACAGCGGCCAGAACCCGCCCGCGCACTGGGTCGCCCCCGACGTCCGGGTCGTCCCGAACACCGTCGGCGCCCTCACCATCCAGATCGAGATCGTCCGCGCACGCGCCCTGGACGTCCGCGCGTCCGGTGACGACGCCGTCGAGGTGACGGGCGAACTCGCCGCCGAGGTCGGCAGCGGTACCCTGCGCGCGGAGCACGTCTCCACCGGGGCCGTGCTCACCTTCCCGCTGGAGACGGCCGCCGCCGTCGCGGGCGGCCGGATCCCGTTCACCGCGCACGTCCCGCTGGCCGCACTGGCCGCCGTCCCGGACGCCCCCGGCCAGCCCGGCGAGTGGACCCCCGAGCCGTGGAGCCTGTCCGTGCTCGGCGCCGACGGGGCCGAGCACCGGCTGGCCCACGACGAGCGCGCCGGTTTCGCCGGCCTCGTCGTGCCCCTGCCCGGCGACGAGCGCGACCGCTTCCTCTTCGCCAAGCGCGGCAACACCGGACACCTCACCCTCTCCGTGCAGTCCTCGCCGCCGCTGGTGGACACGATCGAGGCCAAGGACGGCACACTGACCCTCCGGGGCCGGTACGTCGCACCCGAGGACGAGCCCTGCGAGCTGGTCCTGCACGACTCGCACGGCGTGGAGTTCAGCTACCCCGTCACCCGCGACGGCGACCTCTTCGAAGCCACCTTCGAGCCGGTGCTCCCGGAGGCCTACGCGGGGCACACCCCGCTCCCGCAGGGCCGCTGGTGGCCCACGATGCGCCCGGTCTCCCGCGGCGGGGTCACCGCGGGCCTGCTCGGCGTCGACCGCGGCGCCCCCGTGCAGTTCGCACCCACCGCCCTGCACGCGGGACCCCAGGCCGTCACGGCGCTGGGCCGTCGCATACGGGTCGAGGCACGGCTCTACGACCGCCTGGTGCTGGTCGCCGACCCGCTGATCAGCCCGCACGACCGCTCGCGCTACGCGCAGCGCGTCGCCCGCGACGTGACCTACCCGGCGCAGAGCGCCCTGCCGCTCAAGGACGTCGTCGTCTACGACTCCTTCCAGGGCAACGGCGCCGGCGACTCGCCCCGCGCCATCCACGAGGAGCTCCTGCGGCGCGGCGAGAAGCTCGAGCACGTCTGGCTCGTGCGCGACGGCCGCGCGGAGGTACCCCCGACCGCCCGCGCGGTCCAGTACGACAGCCTGGAGTCCTGGGACCTGCTCGCGCGAGCCCGGTACTACGTGGTCAACGACAGCGTGCCGCTCGCCTTCCGGCGCCGTCCCGGCCAGACCGTCGTGCAGACGTGGCACGGTACGCCGCTGAAGCAGATCGGCCACGACTTCATGCACGACTACTACACCAGCCCCGAGGTGCTGGAGGCGCTGGAGCACGACAGCGCCCAGTGGTCGCTGCTCGCCTCCCCGGGCTCGTACGCGACGCCGGTCCTCAAGCGGGCCCTCGGCTACGACGGCGAGGTCGTCGAATCCGGCAGTGCGCGCACGGACGCGCTGCTGAAGCCCGACGCGGAGCGGGTCGCGGAGATCCGCCGCCGGCTCGACCTGCCGGAAGGCAAGAAGGTCGTCCTGTACATGCCCACGTGGCGGGAGAACCGCCTCGGCTGGTCGCTCGCCGCCGGCTACCGGCTCGACCTGCAGATCGACATCGACGCGGCCCGGCGCGAGCTCGGCGAGGACCACGTCCTGCTCGTCCGCGGTCACCACAAGGTCAACGAGCAGGTCCGTGACGGAGTCCGCGACGGTTTCGTCAGGGACGTGTCGCGCTGGGCCGACCCGACCGACCTGCTGCTCGTCGCCGACGTACTGATCTCGGACTACTCCTCCGCGATCTTCGACTACGCGCACACCGACAAGCCGATCCTGCTCTTCACCTACGACCTGGAGCACTACCGGGACACGCTGCGCGGCTTCACCTTCGACTTCGAGAAGAAGGCCCCCGGCCCGCTGCTGCGGGACTCGGCGAGCCTGATCGAAGCCGTGCGCGACGCGGACGCGGTGGGTGAGCGGTACGCACGGGCCCGCGCGGAGTTCCGGGCGGAGTTCTGCGACCTGGACGACGGCCGCGCCGCGGAGCGGATCGTCGACCGCATGCTCGGCAGGTAGTCCCCAGGAGTGCGATCCGGACCGGAAACGGCCCGGAACGGACCGGCCCCGGCCCCACCGATGAGTTTCGGGGCCGGGGCCGGTCTGTATGTGCGGGACGATTCCGCTACCGGTCCGTTCCCCTACGCGCACTCCGGAGGCAGTCATGAGCAACAACGGTTTCACCACGTGCCTGTGGTTCGACGGCAACGCCGAAGCCGCCGCCGACTACTACCTGTCCGTCTTCAAGGACGGCAAGCTCGGCCGCGTCGGCCGCTACACCGAGGCGGGGCCGGGCCCGGCGGGTGAGGTCCTGGTCGTCGAGTTCGAGATCAACGGTCAGAAGTTCGTCGGCCTCAACGGCGGCCCCGCGTTCCACTTCAGCGAGGCGATCTCCTTCCAGATCCACTGCGCCGACGACGCGGAGGCGGACTACTACTACGACACGCTGTCGGGCGACGGCGGCGAGGAATCCGCCTGCGGGTGGGTCAAGGACAAGTTCGGCGTGTCCTGGCAGGTCATCCCGGCCGGGGCCATCGACCTGATCGCCGACCCCGACCCGCAGCGGGCCGCGCGCGCGACCGCCGCCATGATGAAGATGAAGAAGCTCGACGTGGCCGAGATGCGGCGGGCGGCGGACGCGGCGTAGCGGCTTCCCGGGGTTCGGGGCCGGCTCAGGCGCCGGTCCGCGTGCCGGCGATCCGCCGGAGCAGCGTCGGCAGGGCGGTGCCGATCGGCTCGCGGATCACCTCGTCGGCGAGGGAGTCGTACGGGGTCTCCTGCGCGTTCACGATGATCAGACGGGCCCCCGCCTCCGCGGCCATCCCGGCCAGCGAGGCCGCGGGCTGCACTTGGAGCGTCGACCCGACGGCGACGAAGACCTGGCACCCCTTGGCCACGGCGACGGCCGCCGCCAGCACCTCGGGGTCCAGCCGCTCACCGAACATCACGGTCGCCGCTTTGAGGATCCCGCCGCACGCGAGGCAGGCGGGGTCCGGCTCCCCGGCGGCGACCCGGGCCAGTGCCGCGTCCATCGCCGACCGGGCGTGACAGGCCGTGCACACCACCGCCCGCGCCGTGCCGTGCAGTTCGAAGACCTTGCGGGAGGGCATCCCGGCGAGCTGGTGCAGCCCGTCCACGTTCTGTGTGATCACCCGTACCGGGGTGCCGCCGCGTTCCAGCTCGGCCACGGCCAGGTGCGCGGCATTCGGTCGCGGGCCGAGCGCGCCGATCTCCGCCCGCATCAGCCAGGACCGCCGACGGACCTCCGGATCGGCCATGTAGTACGCGTACGTCACGAGCTTCTCGGCGTCGGGCTCGCGCCGCCACAGCCCCTGGGGCCCCCGATAGTCCGGAATGCCGGAATCGGTGGACATTCCGGCCCCACTGAACACTGCTACGAGCGGCTTTCCCATACGGCGACCTTAGGGAGCGGCGTCCACCGGCGCGATCCCATTTAATCCGCGCCGCGGACCGTCCGCGCACGGCGGGCGAGCGCCGGCGCCCGCGGGACGCGCGCCGAAAAGCGCGGGACGTCCCCGCGCGGAGCTCCGTAGGGTGACGGCATGCCGACCACCGTCCTGTACTGCGCCGATCCGCTGGACGAGCGCCGTGTCGACGCCCATTTCGCGGGGGAGGCCCGCGCACTGCGCGCCCACGGGGCCGCCGTCGCGCTCGTCGACCACGGCGCGCTGCTCGCCGGGGACGCGGACCGGGCGGTGGCCCGGGTGCCTGCCGGGGCGGGGGCCCTCTGGTACCGCGGCTGGATGGTCCCGGCCGAGCGGTACGCGGACCTCGACGCCGCCCTGCGCGAGCGCGGCGGCGCACTGCGCGTGAGCCCGCAGGCCTACCGCCGCGCCCACGAACTCCCCGGCTGGTACGGGCCCTTCGCCGAGCTGACCCCGGCCAGCGGCTGGCTGCCCGTAGCCCCCGGCAGGGCCCCGGACTCGGCCCGCCTCGCGGAACTGGCCGGGGCCCTGCCGTCCAGGTCCGGCATCGTCAAGGACTACGTCAAGTCCCGCAAACACCAGTGGGCCGAGGCCTGCCATCTCCCCGACCTCACCGACCGGGCCGCCGTCCAGCGGGTGGTGAGCCGCTTCGTGGAGCTCCAGGGCGACGACCTCGCGGGCGGGGTGGTCCTGCGCGCCTTCGAGCACTTCACCGCCGCCGCGGACACGGCCGCCGAGGTACGGGTCTGGTGGCGCGACGGCGAGCCCCGGCTGCTGACCGCCCACCCCGACAGCCCGTACGAGGCGGTCGCGACGCCGGATCTCGTCGCCGTGCGCGCCGCAGTCGGGGCGCTGGACTGTCCCTTCGTCACCACCGACCTCGCGCTACGGGCGGACGGGGTCTGGCGGGTGGTCGAAGTGGGCGACGGGCAGGTGAGCGACCTGCACAGGGGGGCCGACCTCAGCTCGTTCGCCGGCCTCCTGACGGCTTCCTGACAACTGGCGGGCGGCCGTCCGACGGCTGAACAGGCCCGGCTGCGCCGCCCCTTCGCATCTGGTACAACACCGGACATGACGGGATTCGAGATCAACGGCGCGAGCGCCGCCGACATGGCGATGATCCGGGACTGGGCCGACGAGGAGGGCTGGAACCCGGGGGACTCCGACCGGTTCGCGTTCTCCGTCGCCGACCCCGGCGGCTTCCTCGTCGGCCGGCTCGGCGGGGAGCCCGTCGCGTGCATCTCGGCGGTGCGGTACGGGGCGGCCTTCGGCTTCATCGGCTTCTACATCGCCCGCCCCGAGGTGCGCGGCCGGGGCTACGGGATCCAGCTGTGGAAGGCCGGCATGGAACGGCTCGACGGGCGGCTCGTGGGGCTGGACGGAGTGATCGAGCAGCAGGACAACTACCGCACGTCCGGCTTCCGTCCGGCCTGGAACAACGTCCGCCACGAAGGGGTCCCGCGCGCCTGCGCCGATCCGTCGGAGGGGGCCGTGTCCGGTGCGGGGACACGGCTGGAGATCGTGGACGCGGGTACCCTGCCCTTCGCGCAACTCGCCGCCTACGACCGGAAGTTCTTCCCGGCGCCCCGTGACGCCTTCCTGGCCGCCTGGGTCGGGCTGCCGGGCCGGACCGGCCTCGCCGCCGTCCGGGACGGCCGGATCGAGGGTTTCGGCGTGATCCGGCCGTGCAGCGGCGCCTCGCGGATCGGGCCGCTCTACGCGGCCTCTCCCGGGGTGGCCGAGGTCCTGCTGCTCCGGCTCGCCGAGCACGCCCCGGACGGGGTGGTCGCCGTGGACGTACCCGACGCCCACCCCCGCGCCACGGCCCTGGCGGCGCGTCTGGGCCTGACCCCCGCCTTCGAGGCCGCCCGGATGTACACCGGCCGGCAGCCGGACGTCGATCTGACCGGCCTCTACGGCGTGACGAGCCTCGAACTCGGCTGACGGGGCGGGGCTGCCGGGGCCGGGCCGCCGGTCGGCGAGGCCCGTCGGCGCGGCGCCGCCGGTCGGCGCGGCCCGTGTGCCCGGGCCGGTCGGGGTGGCCGGTCAGAAGCCGAACAGCACGCCGGTGCTGTTCCGCAGCCCGCACGCGTTGGCATAGGTGTAGGAGTAGCTCAGGCGCCGGCCCTGCCACACCCCGTCGGCCGTGACCGTCACGGGCGACCACTCGCGGGTGCACGCCGCGTCCGGGCGGGGTCGGGCCAGGGCGTCCAGTTCGGGGCCGTTGGCCCGTAACTCGGTACAGGCGGCGGCGGTGGCCGGGTGCGTACCGCCGGCCCGGGGCGCGCAGACCAGGGTGACCGCGCGCAGCACCGTACCGCTCGTGGCGTCGACGCCGTCCGTGACGCTCAGGACGAGCGCGGAGGGGGCGTAGAGCGAATCGGTGCCGGACGGCGCGGCTCCGGCCGCGCCGGAGCCGGCCAGGGCGGTGAGGGCGGCGAGCCCCATGGCCGCGGACGAAAGCCCCAGACTCCTGGTGATGGACCGCATGTCGAACACTCCTCGCGTCGTCGTGCCGGATAACGGACGGGAGTCTTGCCCATGCGGAAGCGGAACGCCCGTTCGCACCCCTACTTCTCGTCACCCAGTGCGCACGCATGACCGCAGACCGCAGTGGTGGCCGGGTGGCTGACCTGTGGGGGAGCGGTCGGGGTATTCGGCCGAACACGTTCGGTAGCGCCGCCGGTTCGGGCCCGCGGGTCGGTCCGCCGCGGGGGCCGGGCCTGGCCCCCGCGGCGGC
>NZ_JBEXOV010000049.1:0-57912 GCF_040611715.1 Streptomyces sp. NPDC006544
GATGTCCACACAGTCCGCAAAACCGACACCGCAAAACCGAAAACGAAGAAGTCCACGACCCCTCGCCCACGCCGCACGGGTTAAAGATCAAGCTAGTTCGGGTAGGCGATCTGCACGGCGGTGCCGTTGTACTGCCAGAGCGGGGAGAAGACGCGCTTGCGGATCTTCCAGACGCCCGCGGACTTCACGTACTCGTCGCGGTAGCGGATGCCGCGTACGACGACGGTCTCCGGCGCGGTCGCGGTGGCCGGGTACACGAGCTGCGCGGTGGCGTGGCTGTCGCCGGTCGCCGTCGTCCTGCCGGTGACGCGGACGTAGGCGTTGGCGGTGACGTGGGTGGAGTAGCCCCAGGCCGCGGCGCCGTCGAGGTTGGCGACGACCGCCTCGATGCCGGACTTGACGATGCCGGCGGTGCCGTCGGGGTGGGCCATCACCGTGAGGGTGGCGTCGTCGGTGAAGAGGGTCCGGAAGACCGTCTTGTCCTTGGTGTCGACGGCGAAGAGGTAGGTCTCCAGCAGGCGGTGGATCGCCAGCTCGTCCTCGGCGGAGCCGGTGGGCCCGTAGGAGGCGGTGGTGGCGGTGACGTCATCGGTGGCGGTGGCGGTGGCGGTGGCGGTGGCGGTGGCGGTGGCGGCGTTGGCGGGCGTCGCGGAGGCGATCGCGCCGAACCCGGCGGCGGCCGCACCGGCGCCCAGCATCGTGAGCATGCGGCGACGTTCGGGGGTGAACTCGGTGGACGGCATGGCGGGTTCCTCTCGACACGGCGGGTGGCGCCCTGGGCCGTGCGGGCGGTCCGGGGCACTCACGAGCCTCCCGTCCGGGCGTCGGCGGCGGATCGGCGCGGCGTACGAGTGCGATCTCGTACGGATGGACGATGTGCCCGGCCGCCGTCGGCTCGTCTCCCCCTCCGCTGCCCGCTGCGCGTCTGCCCGCTGCGCGTCTGCCCGCGCCGCGTCTCCCCGCGCCTTGCTCAGGGCAGGAGGCGTTGTTCCTTGGCCACCGCGACCGCGCCCGCGCGCGTGTCGACACCGAGCTTGTCGTAGATGCGGCCCAGGTGGGTCTTGACCGTGGCCTCGCTGATGAACAGCGCGCGGGCGATGTCGCGGTTGCCGAGGCCGCGGGCGAGCTGGCCGAGGATGTCGAGCTCACGGTCCGTCAGGGTGGGCCGCGCGCCGCGCATGTGCGCCATCACGCGGCTCGCCACCGGCGCGGACAGCGTGGTGCGTCCCTGGGCCGCCGAGTGGATCGCCGCGAAGAGTTCCTCCGGGCGTTCGGCCTTGAGGAGGTAGCCGGTGGCGCCCGCACCGATGGCCCGGGTGATGTCGGCGTCCGTGTCGTACGTGGTCAGGACCAGGACGTGCGGGGGGCGCGGGGCGGCCGTGATGCGGCGCGTGGCCTCGACCCCGTCGATGCCCTCGCCCAGCTGGAGGTCCATCAGGACCACGTCGGGGCGGAGTTTGGCCGCGAGCGCGACCGCCTCCTCGCCGCTGCCCGCCTCGCCCAGCACCTCGATGTCCGGCTCGCTGCCGAGGAGCGCGAGCAGGCCGGCGCGGACGACCACGTGGTCGTCGCACAGGAGGATCGTCGTCATGGTGTGGGCTCCAGGGGGATCGAGGCCGAGAGGACGGTGCCCTCGCCCGGGGTGGATTCGATGGTCAGGGTGCCACCGAGCTGGCGGACGCGGGCGCGCATCGCGGGGAGGCCGTGGCCCCGGTTGCCGACCCCGCTTCCGCTCCCGGTCCCGGTCCCGGTTCCGCCCCTGCCCCCTTCTTCGCCCCCGATCCCGTCTTCGGTCTGGTTGCCGGTTCCGGATCCGGTTCCGGTTCCGGTTCCGGTTCCTGATCGGGTCCCGGTCCCGGTCCCGGTCGCCGTTCCGCCGTCCGGTCGTGCGGTCTGGACGAAGCCGTGGCCGTCGTCCGCGATGTCCAGGACCACCTGGTCGCCGAGGAAGCTGAGCGTGAGGGCGGCGGTACGGGCCCCCGCGTGCTCCCGTACGTTCGCCAGCGCGCCCTGCGCGATGCGCAGCAGCGCCGACTCGGCGCGGTCGGGCAGCGCGACCGGCGTGCCCTCGAGGTGGAAGCGGACCTCGATGTCCGGGCCCGCGCCCAGCGCGCGCAGGGCGTCCGGGAGGCCTGCTCCGCCGGCGAGTTCGGGCGGGGCGAGGTCGTGGACCAGTCGGCGGGCCTCGGCGAGGCCGCGCGCGGTGATGTCGGTGGCGGTACGGACGTGCGCGCGGGCGGTGGCCGGGTCCGTGTCCCAGGTGCGTTCGGCGGCCTGCAGCAGCATCTGCTGACTGGACAGGTGCTGGGCCAGGGTGTCGTGGATCTCCATGGACAGCCGCTGCCGTTCGCCGAGGGTGCCTTCGCGGCGTTCGGTGGCGGCGAGTTCACGGCGGGTGCGGATGAGGTCGTCGATCAGCGTGCGCTGCGCGGTGGCCTGCCGCTCCATGTGGATGAAGACGGCGGTCGCGAGCGCGGCGACGGCGGGCGGGGCGAGGAGGAGGTTCGGGTCGAAGGGTTCGCCGCCGCCGGCGGTCTGCGAGAGCTTCAGCTGCGCGGCGACGACGAACACCGTCAGCAGGGCCACGAGCACGACGGCGGCGCGGGGCGGGAGGGTGCGCAGGGCGGTGTAGAAGAGCGGGACGGCGCACCAGGCGAAGCTCGGCGCGAGGACGACGAGGACGACCCAGACGGCGACGACGAGGCCGAGCCAGAGGAGGCGGCGGGGGCGGGCGGGGCCGCCTGTCCTGACGGGGTCGTAGGGGTTGGTGGGGCCGCCCTTCGTGACGGGGCCGCCTAGGCTGGTGGGGCCGTCTGTCCTGGCGGGGCCGCCTGGGCTGGTGGGTCGGGGCCCGGTGGGGCTGGAGGTGGCGCCCACGGCGGGGCCGAGGACGTACAGCACGGCCAGAGTGAGGCTGAGGGCGATGATCCACGGGGTACGGGGTTCTCCGGGGTGACGGAGGAGGAAGCGGGCCACCGAGGCGCCGAGGAGGAGGAAGAACGCGGTGTGCATGACCGTGGCCAGGGCGCGGGTGCCCTGAGGAGGTGGGGTGGGGGTCACGCTGGTCACTTGGGCTCCTGGTCGGCGTGGTGCGTCGGTGCTCGGTGCTCGGTGGTGGGTGTTGCGGTGCGGGTCCCGGCTGGGCTGGGGTGGTGGTGGGTGCCGCTGCGCGGGCCGGTCCCCTCCCCACCCTTCCACCGTTCCCCGGGCTCCGCCCGGACCCGGACACCGTGGGCTCGTCCGGGCTCCGGGCCCGTGGGTTTCGCCCGGACCCCGGCCCCTGGGCTGCGCTCGGCTCCCGGTCCACAGGCTTCGCCTGGGCTCCGGCCGCCGGGGTTTCGTCTGGGCTTCGGCCCTCTGGGCTTCGCCTGGACTCCGGTCCACCAGGCTTCGCCTGCCCCCTGGCTCCGTCGGCCCGTGCCCGCGTGCCTGTGGGCGCGTGGACCCCGGTTCGTGGGTGGCGCCCGAGGCCTGCCGGCTTCGCCCGGACCCCGGACCCCGGACCCCGGATCCGTGGCCCGTGCCCAAGTGCCCGGGGGCTCCGCCCGGACCACGTCGGCCGTGCCCCGGCAGCTGGGGTCGGGACCCGGACCTCCGGGCTACGCCGAGCCCCCGGCGCCGGGACGGCGGCGGTGGTGCCGACGGTGCCGGCAGTGGCGGTGGTGCCGGAACCAGGTAAGCCGCCGCCGGAACCATGCCGCATCAGCCGATCGGTCGACCCCGGGGTCAACCGGCGGGGTGGGCGTGAGGAGCCGGTACGGGGACGGGTGGGCGGGGGTGGCGGGGAGAGGGTGGGAACACACGGCAGGAGAGCCCGCCGCGTCGACGTCACAGGAGCAGCAGACATGAACACCCGCACGCGCGTCCTCACCGGTACCGCCCTCGCCGTAGCCCTCGGAGCCGGAACCTTCGGCGCCGTCACCGCCAACGCCGCGTCGGCTCCCGCGTCCGCCCCGGCGGCGGCCTCCGCGAAGCGGGACAGCGACCGGAACTTCACCACCTCCACCCACCTCACCGTGGACGCCGCCACCCGCGCCGCCCAGGCAGCGCTGGACGCCGCCGCGAAGGAGAACCAGAAGGTGACCGTCGCGGTCGTCGACCGCAACGGCAACACCATCGTCACCCTGCGCGGCGACGGCGCGGGCCCGCAGTCCTACGAGTCGGCGCAGCGCAAGGCCTACACGGCCGTGTCCTGGAACGCTCCGACCTCCGTCCTCGCGGGCCGCCTCGCGCAGACCCCGAACCTGAAGGACATCCCCGGCACCCTCTTCCTCGGCGGCGGCACCCCCGTGCAGGCCAAGGGCGCGCCGGTGGCGGGCATCGGCGTGGCCGGTGCCCCGAGCGGTGACCTGGACGAGAAGTACGCCAAGGCCGGCGTCGACTCCCTCGACAAGTAGCGGGGGGAGGGACGAGGCGCCGGCGCACGGGCCGCGCGAAGCCGTCGCGAGTCGGCGCCAGGACTTCGCCGCGCAGCCGTGCCCCGTCGCGAGGAGTTCGCCAGGCCGTCGCGAGGCCGTCGCGAGGCCGTCCACCGCCGGTGAGGGGCGCGGCACGTAGGCTCGGCGCGTGGATCATCGTGTTCTGCGGCGGCTCGCCGCCCTCGCCGTCGCCGTCCTGTTCGCCCTCACCACGGGGTGTACGGGCGGTTCCGTGCAGGGGCGGCCGGGTGCGTCGGGGGTGCGCGACCCCTTCTTCCCGAAGGCCGGGAACGGCGGCTACCAGGTCGACCACTACGGCCTCGATCTGGACTTCGACCCCGTCAAGGGTCAGTTGCACGGCACCGCCGTCATCACCGCTCGCGCCGAACACACGCTCAGCTCCTTCAACCTCGACCTCAGCGGCCTCGAGGTCGAGAGCGTCACCGTGCAGGGCGCCGATGCGCGCTTCAACCGGACCGGCAACGAGCTGACCATCCGGCCCGCCGAGGACGTGCGCCGCGGCGAGGTCTTCCGCACGGAGATCGACTACGGCGGCAAGCCCAAGCCCGTGACCGATCCGGACGGCTCCCAGGAGGGCTGGATCCCGCTCGCGGGCGCGAAGGGCGCGGTCGGCGTCGGGGAGCCGGTCGGGTCGATGGCCTGGTTCCCGGGCAATCACCACCCGAGTGACAAGGCCACGTACGACATCACCGTCACCGTCCCCCAGGGCTACGAGGCCGTGTCGAACGGGGAGCTGCGTTCGCGGAGCGACGCTCCGGCCGAAGGCCAGGGCCAGGGCCACGGCGACAGCCAGGAGCAGGGCCAGGAGCAGGGCCAGGGCGAAGGAGCGGGAAGCGGCGGGCGGACCGTGTTCGCCTGGCACAGCCCCGAGCCGATGGCGAGCTACCTGGCGACCGTCGCCGTCGGGAAGCTGAAGGTGACCACCGGCCGCACCCCCTCCGGGATCCCCGTCTACGACGCGGTCGCGCCCGGGGAGGCGGCCGCGAGTGCGCCCGTGCTCGGGCGGCTGCCGGAGATGGTGGAGTGGGGCAGCGGCAGGTTCGGCCCGTACCCCTTCTCCTCGACCGGCCTGATCGTGCTGCCCGAGGGGACGCTCGGCTACGCGCTGGAGACGCAGACCAGGCCCGTGGTCTCGGGGGCCCCCACCGGCGTGGAGGGCACGCTGCTGGTCGTGCACGAGCTGGCCCACCAGTGGTTCGGGGACTCGGTGTCGCCGAAGTCCTGGAAGGACATGTGGCTCAACGAGGGCTTCGCGACGTACGCCGAGTGGCTGTGGTCCGAGGACCACGGCGGGCCCAGTGCGCAGCAGCACTTCGACGCCTACCTGGCCGGGGACACCGCCGTCGACGCGGAGGCCGGTTCCGACTGGGACGCGTTCCCGCCGGCCGCCCCGCCGGGACCCGAGGACATCTCCGAGGCCCCGGTGTACGCGCGCGGCGCGATGGTCCTGCAGCGGATCCGGCAGGAGGTCGGCGACGAGAAGTTCTTCGCCCTGGTGCGGGGCTGGGCCGCCGACCACCGGCACGGGAACGCGAGCACGGCCGAATTCACCGCCTACGCGCAGGAGAAGACGGGCCACGACCTGAAGAAGGTCTGGGACGTGTGGCTGTACGGCAAGGCGCGGCCCAAGGCCCCACAGGGCGTCCGGTCACCGGCCCTGACGCCCTGACGCGCCGACGCCCCGTCGCGACGACACCCCGCAGCCGGCCGCCTACAGCGCCTTGCGCAGGACCGTGCAGGGGCGGCCGGCCTCGCGGTCGGCGCCCCGGCGCAGGGCCGTGTACCCCTGGGACCGCCAGAACGCCAGACCCTTGGGGTTGTTGTCGAGTACGGCGATCCGTACGCCCGAGCGGCCGGCGGCGCGGAAGCGGTCCTCGACCTGGGTGGCCACGGCGCGCCCGTGCCCCTGGCGGTGCGCGGTGGCGTCGACGAGCAGCAGGCCGATCCACGGGTCCGGGTCTTCGGCGGTCGGGTCCGGGTGGTGCGCGAGGGTGGCGGCCAGGCCTACGAGGCGGCCGGCGGAGCGGGCGAGGAGGATCTCGGCGCCCTCGTGGGCGAGCTCGTCGGCGAGGGCGGCCGCGACCTGTTCGACCGTGATGCGGCCGGGGTCGGGGAAATCGCCGGTGAGCTCGAAGAACGCGTGGTTGGTCGCGTAGAGCGTGGCGATCTCGGTGAGGACCGGGCCCGGCAGGGCGCCGTCCTCGACGGGGGCGAGCGGCATGAGGATCACGTGGGGAACGGTAGCGAAGCCCCCTCCCCGGACGGCCGTGAGGGGGAGGGGGCTTGGCCGCGGTGACGCCCCCGGGCCGGTGCCCGGGCCGGTGCCCGGGCCGGTTGAGAGTCGGCCCGTCGGGACGTCGGCGCCGGACTAGACGTTGACGCCGAAGTCCTGGGCGATGCCGGTCAGGCCCGAGGCGTAGCCCTGGCCGACGGCGCGGAACTTCCACTCGGCGCCGTTGCGGTAGAGCTCGCCGAAGACCATCGCGGTCTCGGTCGCGGCGTCCTCGGAGAGGTCGTAGCGGGCGATCTCGGCGCCGCCGGCCTGGTTGATCACGCGGATGTACGCGTTGCGGACCTGGCCGAAGTTCTGGCTGCGGGTGCCGGCGTCGTAGATCGAGACGGGGAAGACGATCTTGTCCACGTCGGCCGAGAGGCCGGCCAGGTTGACGTTGATCGACTCGTCGTCGCCCGAGCCCTCGCCGGTGCGGTTGTCACCGGTGTGGACGATGGTCTGGTCCGGGGTGGACTTGTTGTTGAAGAAGACGAAGTGGCCGTCGGAGACGACCTTGCCCATGGGGTTGACCGCGATGGCGGACGCGTCGAGGTCGAAGTCGACACCCGTCGTCGTGCGGACGTCCCAGCCGAGGCCGACCGTGACGGCCGTGAGGCCCGGGGCCTCCTTGCTGAGCGAGACGTTTCCGCCCTTGGAGAGGCTTACTGCCATGGTGACTGGTGTCCCTTCCTAGTCTCACTTGGACCGTGAGATGCCCAAGCCAAGTTACCGCTGACCTCCCTAACGCGGGGAGGGGGCCGGTAGGTTCCGCCGGCCGTGGATCGTCCCTCCGAAATGCGGGTGACGGGGCCGTGGCGGGGCGGGATCATAGGGGGCATGCCTGGTCCCCATGTCATCCGCGGTTCCGTCGTGCTCCCCGAGGGCGAGCTCGCCTGGCGCTTCTCGCGGTCCTCCGGGCCGGGCGGGCAGCACGTGAACACCTCCGACTCCCGCGTGGAGCTCCTCTTCGACCTGGCGGCGACGAAGTCGCTGCCGGACGTGTGGAAGGAGCGGGCGCTGGAGCGCCTCGCGTCGCGTCTGGTCGACGGGGTGGTGACGGTGCGGGCCTCCGAGCACCGCTCGCAGCTGCGCAACCGGGAGATGGCGCTGGTCCGGCTGACCTCGCTGCTGGCGGAGGCGACGGCGCCGCCGCCGAAGGCGCGGCGGGCGACGAAGATCCCGCGGGGGATCAACGAGCGGCGGCTGCGCGAGAAGAAGGCCCGCGGCGAGACGAAGCGGGGACGCACCGCGCGGGACTGGTGACCCCGGGCCCGGTCTCCGGCGGCTACGGCGCCAGGTGGCGGTAGCGGCCGCGGAAGTACGTCAGGGGCGGGGCGTCCGGCGAGGGCTGGGCGGCGCCCAGGACGCGGCCGATGACGAGGGTGTGGTCCCCGGCCTCGACGCGGTTCTCGGTACGGCATTCCAGGGTGGCGAGGGCGTCGGTCAGGACCGGGGCTCCGGAGAACTCGCCCCGCGTGTACGCCAGGTCCGCGAAGAGCAGGCGGTCGCTGATGCGGCCCTTCATCGAGAACCGGCCGGCGACCTGGAGCTGGTGGCCGGCGAGGACGGACACCGACCACAGCGGCTGTTCCGCCAGCAGGTCGTCCATCCGTGAGCCCTCGCGCAGACTGACCAGGACCAGGGGCGGGTCCATGGACACGGACAGGAAGGCGGTCGCCGTCATGCCGACGTCCTCGCCGGGGCGGCCGCCGGCCCGCAGCGGGGGTTCGGTCGCGGTGATCAGGCAGACGCCCGCCGCCAGTCGGGACATCGCGGCCCGGAACTCGTCGTTGCTCACTCCCTCAGGATGGGGCGTGAGCGGGGGAAGGGTGGTCGCGGGGGTCGTTTTCAACACGGGGACGACGCTACTGTCGCCCTCCTGCGCCGCACATCGGGCTCAGGTCCGAGCCGCGCCCCCGCCCCTCGGCCTAGTCCCCCGCGTATCTTTTGCTCCCGGGAACGGACCGGACACAGAGGGGAGCGCTCCCAGTCGGCACGGGTGCGGAGCGGGTGCGGAAGGGGTCGCGCGGTGCACCTTTTTTCCTCTCATGTGACTTGAGTCACAGAGGGCAAGATTTGTTGACCCTGTGTACCTGCCGCACAGCTCACTGTGATTCAGTGGACGGGACACCGCAACGAAACGCCGATGACAAACCTGGAGTTGCTGTCGAGGTCTCGGGGAGAGCGAGCAATGGAGACCGAGTCGGAGCCGTACGTCCGTCTTGCGACCCTGCGGCAGCTGCACCAGGTGGTGGCCGAGCTCAATACGGCCAGGAGCCTGGCTGACACCCTGCAGACCGTCGTGGACGGCATCGTCGTGGGACTCGGCTACGAACTCGCCTGTGTCAATCTCGTGCGCCCGGACGGAGATCTCGTCGTCGCCGCCTTCGCCGGCGACGCTGCCGCCGAGGCCCTGATCACCGGCCGCGTCGGCTCGCGGCCCTCCTGGGAACGCCGCCTGACGATGGGCGAGAACTGGGACGGGCTCCGCTTCATCCCGCACACCGAGGGCTGGGTCCTCATGGAGGACGACGTCCCCCAGTGGCACACCGAGGGCCCCGACCCGCGCTTCGAGGACGAGTGGCACCCCGAGGACCGGCTCTACGCGCCCATGTACGCGTCCGGCGGCGAGCTCCTCGGCGTGATCTCCGTGGACCGGCCGCGCAACGGGCGCCGGCCCGGCGCCTGGGGCCGCGAAGCCCTCCAGATGTACGCCTTCCAAGCCGCGATCGCGATCAGCAACGCCCGGCTCCGCGCG
Organism: Streptomyces sp. NPDC006544; assembly: GCF_040611715.1. NCBI lineage: Bacteria > Bacillati > Actinomycetota > Actinomycetes > Kitasatosporales > Streptomycetaceae > Streptomyces > Streptomyces sp. NPDC006544. The sequence continues at coordinate 9,470 of NZ_JBEXOV010000049.1, forward strand.
AACATGCAGCGCGCCCTGGTGCGGCTCGAGCGCGAACAGCAGGCGCTGCGCGCCAGCGAGGAGTCGTTCCGCCAGGCCTTCGAGTACGCACCCAGCGGCATGGCCATCGCCGAGATGGGCGGCGACCAGCACGGCCGCCTGCTGCGCACCAACGACGCGCTGTGCCGGCTCCTGGGGCGGCCCGCCTCCGTGCTGCGCCGGTACTCCTTCTCCGACCTCGTCCACCCCGAGGACATCGGCACCCTGCTGCGCACCTCCGCCGAGGGCGGCCGCGCCGAGCTGCGGCTCGGCCGGCGCGACGGCACGTACGTATGGGTCTCCCTGCGCAACTCCGTCGTCGCCGACGCCGCCGACGGTCCCCGTTTCCTCCTCACCCACGTCGAGGACATCGAGGAGCGCAAGCGGCACGAGCTCCAGCTCGCCCACCGGGCCAGCCACGACTCGCTGACCGGCCTGCCCAACAGCGCCGAGCTGCGCTCCCGGCTCGGCGCCCGGCTCTGCCGGCTGCCGCAGTCCGTGCGGGCCACCGCCGTCGAGGCGCTGGACGCGGCCTTCGAGACGCGGCCCCCGGTGGACGGGGGAACCGGCGAGCACGGCTTCAGGCCCGACGGCTTCCCCGACCCCTTCGAGTACCCCGGAGCACCGGGGGGAGCGGGCCCCGGGTCCGGCGGCCCCGGCTCCGCCGCGGTGGGCCCGTACGACCACCACGTGCACACGGTCGCGCCCGCGACCGACATCGACGACGGGACGAAGGGGCTCGCGGTGCTGTTCTGCGACCTCGACGGCTTCAAGTCGATCAACGACCGGTTCGGGCACCACACCGGGGACGCGGTCCTGATCGAGGTCGCCCGGCGCCTGACGACGGGCGTCAGGGACGGGGACACCGTCGCCCGGCTGGGTGGTGACGAGTTCGTCGTCCTCGCGGACGGACTGGGCGCCGCCGACGCCGCCGACCTCGCCGTCCGGCTGCGCAACGCGATCATCCCGCCGATCCGGGTGGACGGCCGCGCGGTCCGGGTGGGGGCCAGTTTCGGCATCGGATGGGCGAGCTGCGGCATGTCCGCGGACGAGGTCCTGCGCTCAGCCGACCAGCGGATGTACATCGAGAAGCGATCCCGGTCGAAGGCCCACCGCCGGGCCGGGTGAGGCTGCCGGACACCCGTGGGTGCACCTGTTCGGGGTAGGCTCGCCGCGGTCGAAAGGAGTGACCTGCGATGACGACGCCCGCGAACAACAGCTCGAACGGTGGGGCGAACAAGCCCGAGGACGAGGATCCGTTCGGTTACCTCTACGAGGACGGCCAGGCCGCGGGAGCCACCCCGCCCGGCCAGGGCGGCGGGTACGGCTACCCCGGGGCGGTCGGCAATCAGCCGGGCGTGCCCCGGACCTCGTACAACCAGGTCCGCACGGTCGGTGACCGGCCCTACGGCGGCCAGCGAGGCCAGGTCCCGCAGCAGCAGCCTCCGGCCTACCAGGCGCAGTACCAGGCCCCCGAGGCGCTCCAGGCGGGCGGCTACGGCGTCCCCCCGCAGCAGCAGCCCTCGGCGTCGTACACCCAGCCGATCGCGCCTCCGGGCGGCGGTCACGGCGGTGGTCACGGCAACGGTGGCGGGTCGAGCCGCAAGGGCATGCTCATCGCGGCCGTCGCGGTGGTCGCCGCGGTGGCGATCGGCATCGGCGCCGCGCTGGCCTTCGGCGGCGACGACAAGGGCAAGGACGACAAGAACGAGGCCAAGCCGGGCGCGAGCCAGCCGTCCGTGCCGCAGCCCTCGGCCGGCCAGCCCAGCGGCTCGGCGACGCCGGAGCCCGAGTTGCCCAAGGGCGACGCGGGCGGTCCGGGCATGGTGATCAGCGGCGGGGCGGCGCTGTCGAACGCGGTGCCGGGCGCGAAGAGCGCGAGCGGCCAGTACGTCGGCAACTTCAACCAGCCGGGCGCCGCGGTGACGTGGACGCTGGACCTGCCCAAGGAGGGCACCTACCGCCTCTACGTGCGCTTCGGCATCCCCGGCGAGGACGCGAACGGCACCCTCGCGGTCAACGGCAAGCCCAACGGCTCGCCGCTGAGCATGCGCAACTTCGCCAACTCGCCCAAGGGCGACTGGGAGAAGGGCTGGCAGACCACCTGGGGCCCGGTGACCCTCAACAAGGGCACCAACACGATCAAGCTGTCGTGCGAGGCCGGCAACAAGTGCCAGGTCAACATCGACCAGCTCTGGCTGCAAGAGGGATCTCCCAACCCCTGATCACCGGTCCCCGCACTAGCCCGCCGTGACCTTCACCGACCCCCGTAGCTCCTCGTAGGTGCGGGGGTCGAACTCTCCCGCCGCGGGGGCGCGGACCGTGGCCGCCGAGAGGGCCACCGCGCGGACGAGGCGGTCCGGCCAGTCCAGGCCCTCGACGAGGGCGGAGAGCAGGCCCGCGACGGCGGAGTCCCCGGCGCCCGTGGGGTTGCCCGCCAGCGTCCGGGGCGGGGCGGCCTGCCAGGTGCCCCGCTCGGTGGCGGCGATCAGGCCGGCCGGGCCGAGCGAGGTGACCACCGTGCGGGCGCCGCGGCGGCGGGCGTCCCGGGTGGCGGGCAGCGGGTCCCGGGATCCGGTCAGCTCCGCGAGCTCGGCGGCGTTTGGCTTGATCATCTCGGGGCGGGCGGCGACCCCGCGGCGCAGCGCCTCTCCGCTGGTGTCCAGGAGGACGGGCACGCCGGCCGCGCGGGCCGCCCGTACGAGGGTGGCGTAGGCCCCGACGGGTACGCCGGGGGGCAGGCTGCCGCACAGGGCCACCGCGCGGGCGCCGTCCGCGAGCAGGGCCTCGTAGCGGGAGAGGAACTGGGACCACTCGGCGGAGGTGATGAGCGGGCCGGGCTCGTTGAACTGCGTGGTGTCCCCGGAGGCCTCGTCGACGACGGCGAGGGTGCGGCGGGTGGTGCCCGCGCAGGGCACCAGTTCGTCGCGGACCCCGGTGGAGGCGGCGAGCAGGTCGCGGACGACGGCCCCGGTGGGGCCGCCCGCGAAGCCGGTCGCGGTGACCTCGTGGCCGAGGGCGGCGAGGACGCGGGCGACGTTGAGGCCCTTGCCGCCGGGCCGCTCCCCCACGTCGCCGACGCGGTGGGAGGCGTGCGCCAGCAGGCGCGGAACGCGGTAGGTGACGTCGAGTGCGGTGTTGAGCGTCACGGTAAGGATCATGGCGTGCCCCGGTCTCGGTGTGTGCCGGGATCATGCCAGGGGGCACCTCCCAGCGGTAGCCGGGGGCGGAGAGCGGCCGGCCCGGTACGGGGGCCGACCGCTCTGCTCAGCCCTGTGCCGCGAGCGGTTCGACGATCCATTCGCCGCGCCGCATGACGCCCTTGACGTCGAAGGCGGCGTCGAGGACGACGAGGTCCGCGTCCTTGCCGGGCTCCAGCGAGCCGACCCGGTCGTAGAGGCCGATGAGCCGGGCGGGGTTGGCGGAGATCGCCTGGACCACGGATTCGACGGGGAGCCTGTCGATGGTGACGGACCGTTTGAAGGCGGTGTCCAGGGTGAGGGTGGAGCCGGCGATGGAGCCGCCCTCGACGAGGCGGGCGACGCCCTGCTTGACCTCGACCTCGAGCGGCCCGAGGTGGTAGATCCCGTCGCCGAAGCCGGCCGCGTCCATCGCGTCGGTGATCAGCGCCACGCGGTGCGCGCCCGCGTGGTGGAAGGCCAGCTCCAGCATGGCCGGGTGCAGGTGGGTGCCGTCGTTGATCAGCTCGACGGTGACCCGTTCGTCCTCCAGCAGCGCGGCGATGGGTCCGGGGGCGCGGTGTTCCAGGCCCGGCATCGCGTTGTACAGGTGGGTGGCCACGGTCGCGCCCGCGTCGATGGCCTCGCGCGTCTGGTCGTACGTGGAGTCCGTGTGGCCGATCGCGGCGATGACCCCGTGCTCGGCCAGCAGCCGTACGGAGTCCAGGCCGCCCGGGAGCTCGGTGGCGAGGGTGAACATGCGGGCGGCGCCGTGCGCGGCGTCGATCAGCTTGCGGACCTCGGCCGGGTCGGGGTCGCGCAGGAGGTCCTCCTTGTGCGCGCCCTTGCGGCAGGGGTTGATGAACGGCCCCTCGAAGTGGATGCCCGCGATCTCGCCCTGCTGGGTCAGTTCGGCGAGCAGTGCGGCCCGGCGGGCCAGTTCGTCGAGGTCCCCGGTGACGGTGGAGGCGACGACGGTGGTCGTGCCGTGCTCGCGGTGGGTCCGTACGCCCTTGAGGACTTCCTCGGCGGTGCCGGAGGTGAAGGAGGCGCCGCCGCCGCCGTGGTTGTGCATGTCGACGAAGCCGGGGACGATCCAGTGCCCGGAGAGGTCGAGGACGCGGGCGTTCTCGTGGGCGCTGCCGGCGATGCGCTCGCCCTCGACGATGAGGCGCCCGCCCCGCACGGTGCCGGTGGGCAGCACCACGCTGGCACCGGAGAGAACGGTACTGCGGCCCACATGTGCGCTTCCGGACATCAGGCAGGTACCTCCGTGGCGAGTAGATCCCAGGCGAGCAGCCCTGCGCCCAGGCATCCGGCGGTGTCCCCTAGGGCCGCCGGAACGATGTGGGGCAGCCGCTGGAACGTGACGCGTTCCTCCACGGCCGTCCGGAGTGGTGTGAACAAGGTTTCCCCGGCCTCCGCCAGGCCGCCACCGATGATCAGCGTGCGCGGGTCCAGCAGTGTGATCGCGGTGACGAGGCCGTCGGCGAGCGCGCCGATGGCGGCGAGCCAGATCTCCTCCGCCGCGGCGTCACCGGATTCGACGGCCTTGGCGCAGTCGGCGGCGTCGGCCTCGGGGTCGCCGGAGGCGGCCGCCCAGGCGCGGCTGACGGCGGAGGCGGACGCGAGGGTCTCCAGGCAGCCGTACTGGCCGCAGCCGCAGGCGGGGCCGCCGGGGCGGACCACGATGTGGCCGATCTCGCCGGCGTAGCCGTGCGCGCCGGCCTCGATGCGGCCGGCGATGCCGATGGCGCCGGCGATCCCGGTGCCGAGGGGGACGAACAGGAAGCGGTCGGCGCCGCGGCCCGCGCCGATGCGGCCCTCGGCGAGTCCGCCCGTGCGGACGTCGTGGCCGAGCGCCACCGGGATGCCGCCGAGGCGTCTGCTGAGCAGTCGGCGCATCGGTACGTCGCGCCAGCCCAGGTTCGCCGCGTAGACGGCGATCCCGTTCTCGGCGTCGACGATGCCGGGGACGGCGACGCCGGCGGCGGAGGCGGCGCGGCCGAAGCGCTCCCGGCCGAGGTCGAGGAGCTCGGCGGCGAAGTCCTGGATCGTCTCGACGACGGCTTCGGGGCCACGCTCGCGGCCGGTGGCGCGGCGCGCTTCGTGGAGGAGGCTGCCGTCGTCGGCGACGAGGGCGGCCTTCATCCCGGTGCCGCCCACATCGAGGGCGATGACGTGTTTCACGGGTTTCACGGGTGACAGTCTCGCGTGCTCGGAGGGGAAAGGTCTAGTCCACTGGGAGGGATTGTTGAGCAGCCATACAAATTCGGGACCGAGGCCGGTGCGCGGGCCGGTTCGCGGCGGTCGGCGGGACCTCGCGTGCGGGCCGCGTGGGGGCCGTGTGCACGTTCGGGGCCGGGTGTTGACGGGGGGCGGGGGTGGTGTAGACCTTTATGCGAACCGAACGGACCAACCTGGGGTGGAACGAGAACTGTGAAGGCCCGATACCTGAACCTGGCCGCATCCGGCGTCGCGCTGTGCCTGACCACCGTGACGCTGAGCGGCTGCGGAGCCGTCTCGGGCCTCGCCGGGAACAACGAGGTCACCCTGCGGGTCGTGGCGGCCGACTACGGAGACAATGCGGAGAACTCCTCCAAGGGCTACTGGAAGGCCCTCGCCGCGTCCTTCGAGAAGACCCACCCCGACATCAAGGTCCAGGTCGACGTCTACTCCTGGTCCGAGGTGGACGCCAAGGTCGCCGCGATGGTCAAGGACGGAAACGCCCCCGACGTCGCCCAGATCGGCGCCTACGCCGACTACGCCTCCGAGGGCAAGCTCTACTCCGCCGACGAGCTGCTCTCCGTGCAGACCGAGGCCGACTTCCTCGCGCCGCTCGCCGAGGCCGGCAAGGTCAGGCGCGTCCAGTACGGCCTGCCCTTCGTGGCCAGCACGCGGCTGATGTTCTACAACGAGAAGCTGCTCACCGACGCCGGGGTCATCGGCAAGGACGCCAAGGGTCCCTGGCAGCCCAAGAGCTGGACGGAACTGGAGGCGGCCGCCAAGAAGCTCAAGGCCGCCGGGGTCCCCACCCCCTTCGCGCTGCCCCTGGGCCGCGAGGAGGCGCAGGCCGAGACGATGCAGTGGATGCTCGCGGGCGGCGGCGGTTACAGCGACAACGAAGAGCAGTACTCGATCGACTCCGCAGACAACGTGAAGACCCTCGAGTTCCTGCGCGACAAGCTCGTCGGCGGGGGCCTGACCGGCCCCGTGGAGCCCGCCAAGCTCGACCGGCAGGCCGCTTTCGACTCCTTCACGCGCGGCGAGGTCGGCATGCTCAACGGCCACCCGACGCTGATCAAGCAGGCCGCGGCCAAGGGCGTGAAGTACGGCATGGTCCCCATGCCGACCGCCGACGGCACCGAGCACTCGACGATGGGCGTCGCCGACTGGGTGATGGCCTTCAAGAACGGCCACCCCAAGGAGGCCGGGAGCTTCCTGGACTTCCTGTACGAGCCGAACAACGTGACCGCCTTCACCGAGAAGTACGACCTCCTCCCGGTCACCACCAGCGGCTACCGCCAGACCGAGGCGTCCACCGGAGCCTCGTCGGCGCAGCTGAAGACCTTCCTGCACGCGCTGCCGAACGCCCGGCTGTACCCGGTGGGCAAGAAGTCCTGGGCGGGCGTGAGCGAAGAGATCAAGAAGAACATCGGCACGACCGTGCAGCCGGGCGGACAGCCGGCGAAGGTCCTCGGGGACATCGCGGACGCGGGCCGCAAGGCCGACACGCACTGAGCACGGGCGCGCCGCCCGCTCGGGCGGCGCGCCCGGGTCGGTGTCGGTGCGCGGCGTTAATCTGGCCGTATGACGGACGACGGGCGGCCGGCGGCCGGGCTGACCGCGGAGGAAGCGGCGGTGCTCGCCTACGAGGGCCGGACCTGGCCCGGCCCCGGGGCCAAGGAGCGGGCCATAAGGGAAGGACTGGGGATGCCCCCGGTCCGGTACTACCAGCTGCTCAACGCGCTGATGGACGACCCGAGGGCGCTGCGGCACGCGCCGGGCACGGTGAACCGCCTGCGGCGCATCCGTGAAGCCCAGCGGGCCAGGCGGTAGCGGCGTTCCACGCGCCGTAGCCGTGGCCCGGCGGGGCCGTTAGGGTCGACGGTATGGGGAGCGATCCGCACGACCTGCCGATGCCCGAGACCGCCGCCGGACGCGAGGGACTCGAGGCCCTCCTGCGCGCACCGCGCCGATCCGTCGTCGCCCTCGACTTCGACGGCACCCTCGCCGAGATCGTTCCCGACCCCGGCCGGGCCCGTGCCCATCCCGGCGCCGTCGCCGCGCTGTCCGCGCTCGCGCCCGAGGTCGGATCGGTGGCCGTCGTCACCGGCCGGCCGGCCGGGGTCGCCGTCCGCTTCGGGGGCTTCGCCGGGGTCCCCGGCCTGGAGCACCTGGTGGTCCTCGGTCACTACGGAGCCGAGCGCTGGGACGCCGTGAGCGGCATCGTGCGCGCTCCGGCGGAGCATCCGGGAGTGGCGGCGCTCCGGGCGGAGCTGCCGGGGTTCCTGGACACGATCGGCGCGTGGCGGGGGACGTGGATCGAGGAGAAGGGCCAGGCCCTGGCCGTCCACACCCGCCGCGCACAGGACCCGGAGGCCGCCTTCGAGGCGCTGCGCGAGCCCCTGGCGGGGCTGGCGGCGCGGCACGGCCTGATGGTCGAGCCGGGCCGGGCCGTACTGGAACTGCGGCCTCCGGGGATGGACAAGGGCGTCGCCCTGACGGAGTACCTCACGGAGGTCGGGGCGCAGTGCGTGGTGTACGCCGGGGACGACCTGGGGGACCTCGCGGCGTTCTCGGCGGTCGAGAAGCTGCGCGCGGGAGGCGTACCGGGGCTGCTCGTGTGCAGCGGCTCGGCCGAGGTGCCGGAGCTGTCGGCGCGGGCGGATCTGACCTTGTCGGGGCCGGCGGAGGTCGTGGCGTTCCTCGCCGCCCTGGCCGCGGCCATCGGGCCCTCCTGACACGGCACTAGGCAGGGCCCGGCGGGGCCCTGCCCGGGCCGGAGCTACAGGCGGTCCAGCTGGGCGCGGAACCAGGGGGCCGGGGGAAGGGCCGTGGCGGCCGCGGCCAGGCGCTTCGTGCGCTCCGCCCGCTCCTCCTGCGGCATCGACAGCGCCGCGTGCAACGCCTCCGCCGTCTCCGTGACGTCGTACGGGTTCAGCGTCAGCGCGTCCCCGCGGAGCTCCTCGTACGCCCCCGCCCCCGTCGACAGCACCAGCGCGCATCCCGCGTCCGAGACGACCGGGATCTCCTTCGCCACCAGGTTCATCCCGTCCCGGACCGGATTGACCAGCGCCACGTCCGCCAGCCGGTAGGCCGCCAGCGAACGCGCGAAGTCGTCCTGCACCGAGACGAGCACCGGCTGCCAGTCCGGCGTGCCGAACTCCGCGTTGAGCGAGGCCGCGAGCTCCCTCACGTCCTGCGTGTACGCGCGGTACACCGCCAGGTCCTGCCGCGAGGGATAGGCGGAGGCCAGGTGGACCACCCGGCCGCGCCACTCGGGGTGGGTGGTCAGCAGCTCCCGGTACGCCAGCAGGCCGCGCAGGATGTTCTTCGACAGCTCCGTCCGGTCCACCCGGACGATCGTCTTCAGGCCTCCGACCTCCGCGCGCAGCGCCGCCAGCTTGTCGTTCACCTCGGGCCGGTGCGCGAGCGAGCGCAGCTCGTCCCCGTCCACGCCCAGCGGGAACACCGCCACCGGGGCCCCCGCCCCCGCCGAGGCGGTGAACTCCCGGGCCCAGGCGTCGGTGTGGAAGCCCACCAGGTCCGCTCCGAGCATGCCCCGCAGCAGCTGCTCGCGGATGTCGGCGGGGAGTAGCCCCAGATAGTCCGGCGAGGCCCACGGGGTGTGGGTGAAGTGGCCGATCCTCAGGTCCGGCCGGAGCTCGCGCAGCAGTCCGGGGGCGAGCGCCAGGTGGTAGTCCTGGATCAGGACCTTCGCGCCCTCGGCGGCCTCCTCGGCCAGGGCCCGGGCGAAGGCCTCGTTGTAGGTGACGTACGACTGCCAGCGCCGCCGGAACTCCGCGTCGAAGACCGGCTCGCGCGGGACGTCGTACAGGTGGTGGTGCAGGAACCACAGCACCGAGTTCGCGATGCCGTTGTACGCGTCGTCGTACACCGCCGGGTCGATGTCGAGCATCCGCACGCCCGGCTCGGCCACGCCCCGCCGTACCGCCTCCCGGTCGGCGTCCGAGAGCGCGGCGCAGATCCACAGTGCGCCCGGCTGTTCCGCGAGGGCGGTGGAGAGACCGGAGACGAGGCCGCCCCCGCCGCGGCGGGCGCCGAGCGTGCCGTCCGGGGCGAGGGCGTACGAGAGCGGGCCGCGATTCGCGGCGACGAGAACCTGGGAAGCCATGCGGCGAACCTAGCCCGACCCGTGCGCGATCAAACGTCGGTGCCCGCGCGTCCGGCGTACCGAGACGAAGACCACGCCGCAGGGGCCGCCCCGGGCGCGGGCGCGGACGCCGGGATCCCCGGGGGCGCCGCTCACGCCACGCGACGGCGCGCGTACTCCTCCATGTCCCGCATCGGCGGCCGCTCCTCGGTGTCCACGGCGTAGGTGTGCGGGACGAAGCCGTCCGGTCCGCGCTCGAACTGCGTGAGCTCCGGCCGTACGAGGTGGCCGCGCGAGAGCCGCAGCAGCGCCGTCCGGTAGATGGCCGCGGCCATCCGGCCCAGCGCCTGGCCGTCCTGGTGGCGGTGGAGCCGTACGCCCACGTCCACCTGGCCCAGCGCGTCCAGGCCGACCGTGTGCAGGGCGTCCACCAGCAGGCCCAGCTCGACGCCGTACCCGACGGGGAACGGCAGCCGCTCCAGCAGGTCGCGGCGCACGGCGTACTCGCCGCCCAGCGGCTGGACGAAGCCCGCCAGCTGGGGCCAGTGCAGGTTGAGGAGGGGGCGGGCGACCAGCTCGGTGACCCGGCCGCCCTGGCCGTGGGTCCCGGCCGCGGCGAGCCCGCCGAACTCCGGGCCCAGCGGGCGGTCGTACATCGCCTTGACGAAGTGGACCTCCGGATCGGTCAGCAGCGGGCCCACCGTCCCGGACACGAAGGAGGCCGAGAAGTCCCGCAGGTCGGCGTCCACGAAACAGACGACGTCCCCGCTGGTGACCAGCAGCGAGCGCCACAGCACCTCGCCCTTCCCGGGCAGGGCCGGCAGCCGGGGCAGGATCTCGTCACGGTGCACCACCCGGGCTCCGGCCTCGGCCGCGACCTCGGACGTACGATCGGTGGAGCCCGAGTCGATCACGACCAGGTCGTCGACCAGCGGCGTGCCCGTCCCGTCCATCAGATCGCGCCGGATCACCTCGACGATGGCCCCGACCGTGGCCTCCTCGTCGAGCGCGGGCAGCACCACGCTGACCGTCGTGCCGGCTGCCCGTTTGGCGGAAAGCAGCTGGTCGAGCGGTCGGTCGGCGGCGGACCAGGAGCGGGCGGCAAGCCAGCGCTCCACCTCTTCCAGCACCTTCGGGACTCCTCTTTCGGTCGGTGGAGCACCGGCATTTTCAGCCGAATTGTGATCCATCTCGCGGTTCGGACGGCTGTCTCAACCATCCGGGCCTTCGGTTACAGTCTTGAACAACGCGAAGGCCCACCGCATGCCGGGGGGCCTCGCGCACAAACGCCCAGGCGCGCCGCAGAGCGTGTCGCCTGGTGCCATACCGCTCATCCAGAGGGGCAGAGGGACACGGCCCGTTGAAGCCCCGGCAACCCTCCAGTCGGTTCTCGCGATCGCCTACGCGGCAGATCGGTCGAGGTCCCCGGCTAGGGAAGGTGCCAATTCCGTCTCATGGCGACGTTCGTCATGGGGAAGATGAGGAGAAAGGGCCTCGCCATCATGGCTGCACAGACTGCCGAAACCTCCGCTCCCGGCGCCACCGTCGATCTCGGTCCCGCCAACGGCCTCTCCTGTCGCGAGTGCGGCACCCGCTTCGCGCTCGGCCCGATCTTCGCCTGCGCGGAGTGCTTCGGCCCGCTCGAAGTCGCGTACGACCTGCCCCTCGGTGATCCCGAGGCGCTGCGCGCCGCGATCGAGGCCGGCCCCCAGAACATCTGGCGCTACGCGCCGCTGCTGCCCGTCCCGGCGGACGTGGCCTCCAAGCCGAGCCTGAACCCGGGCTTCACCAAGCTCGTGGACGCGCGCAACCTGGCCAAGGAGCTGGGGGTGACCGGCGAGCTCTACGTCAAGGACGACTCCGGCAACCCGACGCACTCCTTCAAGGACCGCGTCGTGGCCATCGCCGTCGAGGCCGCCCGCGCGTTCGGCTTCACCACGCTCTCCTGCTCCTCCACCGGCAACCTGGCCGGCGCCGTCGGCGCCGCGGCGGCCCGCGCCGGTTTCCGCTCCTGCGTCTTCATCCCGCACGACCTGGAGCAGGGCAAGGTCGTCATGGCCGGTGTCTACGGCGGCGAACTGGTCGGCATCGAGGGCAACTACGACGACGTCAACCGCTTCTGCTCGGAGCTCATCGGCGACCCGCTGGGCGAGGGCTGGGGCTTCGTCAACGTCAACCTGCGGCCGTACTACGGCGAGGGCTCCAAGACCCTGGCCTACGAGATCTGCGAGCAGCTCGGCTGGCGGCTGCCCGACCAGATCGTCATCCCGATCGCGTCCGGGTCGCAGCTCACGAAGATCGACAAGGGTCTGCAGGAGCTGATCAAGCTCGGCCTCGTCGAGGACAAGCCGTACAAGATCTTCGGCGCCCAGGCCGAGGGCTGCTCGCCCGTCTCGACGGCCTTCAAGGCCGGTCACGAGGTCGTGCGCCCGCAGAAGCCGAACACCATCGCCAAGTCGCTGGCCATCGGCAACCCGGCGGACGGCCCGTACGTCCTGGACATCGCGCGCCGCACCGGCGGCTTCGTCGAGGACGTCAACGACGAGCAGGTCGTCGAGGCCATCAAGATCCTCGCGCAGACCGAGGGCATCTTCGCCGAGACCGCGGGCGGCGTGACCGTCGGCGTGACCAAGAAGCTCATCGAGAACGGCCAGCTCGACCCGACGCTGACCACGGTGGTCCTGAACACCGGCGACGGACTCAAGACCCTGGAGGCGGTGGCCGCCGACAGCGGGCAGACCGCCACCATCCGTCCGAGCCTGGAAGCGTTCCGCGCCGCCAACCTGGCCTGATCTCCCTCCCTGCACACCGGAAAGGCAGTAGCGCCATGAGCGTCAACGTCCGCATCCCCACCATCCTGCGCACCTACACCGGCGGCAAGGCCGAGGTCCCCGCCGAGGGCGCGACCCTCGCCGAGGTCATCGAGTCCCTGGAGAAGAGCCACCCGGGCATCGCCGCCCGCGTCCTGGACGACCAGGGCAAGCTGCGCCGCTTCGTGAACGTCTACGTCAACGACGACGACGTGCGCTTCGAGGGCGGGCTGCAGGCGTCCACGCCGGACGGCGCCGGCGTCTCGATCATCCCGGCCGTCGCGGGCGGCTGCTGACCTCTCGGGCCCTCCGATCGGTCCGGCGGGCGCGCGCCCCGCACGCACGACCCTGAATTGCCCCCTCCGTTAATAAACGGAGGGGGCAATTCTGCTTGATTGGGCGCGGTAGGCTTGGGGAAGTCCCCGCCGCTGCTCTTGCCCGCCGCATATGAGCGGGCCGCGGAAGGGTTGACATTGAGTCAACATGCGTGCGCGCTATGGGGTGTTGGCGCGGTTTGTCCGGCCCGAGTTGCCCTGGAATATTCCTGGTTTTCACCCTATTTCAATCTTTTGCCGTGTCCAGAATTCTCGTCGGAATGACCTGTTGCAGACAGCAGCGGTGCGGATACATTCAGCCCCGGTCGAGGCGTTCCGGCGCAAGTTCTGACCCGGGACCGCGAAGTGCGGTCCTGCGCAAGGGCCAGTAATAGGGGAGTTAGGCATGGCTCAGGGCACCGTCAAGTGGTTCAACGCGGAGAAGGGCTACGGCTTCATCGCGGTCGACGGTGGTGCGGATGTGTTCGTCCACTACAGCGCCATCCAGATGGACGGGTACCGCACCCTTGAAGAGGGTCAGCGGGTCGAGTTCGAGATCTCGCAGGGCCAGAAGGGTCCGCAGGCGGACATGGTCAAGCTCGCCGTCGGCTAGTCCGGGCGCGACCGACCACCGACACGCACGTATACGAGGGGCCCACATCCTGGACACGGGATGCGGGCCCCTCGTGCTGCGCGGGGGCTCCGAGCCCTTGCGAGGCCCGGGTGTTCATCCCGGGTTGCCCGAAGCCGCTTGCACTCGGGGGTGCCGAGTGCTAATCATTGGCGTTAGCACTCTCCAGGTGAGAGTGCTGATATTCGAGGACCGGGTCGGTGAGGCCCGCAGGGTCCGGCGGGAAGGAACCGCCGGGCACTCAGGCCGTCCGTCGCGGGCGCGGGCGCGGTCCGGGAGCAATCCACCGCTGTCCGGGAGGACCACTTCAGATGGCCAAGATCATTGCGTTCAACGAGGAGGCCCGGCGCGGTCTCGAGCGAGGCATGAACCAGCTCGCCGACGCCGTCAAGGTCACCCTTGGCCCCAAGGGTCGCAACGTCGTCCTTGAGAAGAAGTGGGGCGCCCCCACGATCACCAACGATGGTGTCTCCATCGCCAAGGAGATCGAGCTCGAGGACCCGTACGAGAAGATCGGCGCCGAGCTGGTCAAGGAAGTCGCCAAGAAGACGGACGACGTCGCCGGCGACGGTACGACCACCGCCACCGTTCTCGCCCAGGCGCTCGTCCGCGAGGGCCTGCGCAACGTGGCCGCCGGTGCGAACCCGATGGCCCTCAAGCGCGGTATCGAGAAGGCCGTCGAGGCCGTCTCCGCCGCCCTGCTGTCGCAGGCCAAGGACGTGGAGACCAAGGAGCAGATCGCTTCGACGGCCTCCATCTCCGCCGCCGACACCCAGATCGGCGAGCTCATCGCCGAGGCCATGGACAAGGTCGGCAAGGAAGGCGTCATCACGGTCGAGGAGTCGCAGACCTTCGGGCTCGAGCTCGAGCTCACCGAGGGCATGCGCTTCGACAAGGGCTACATCTCGGCGTACTTCGCCACCGACATGGAGCGCATGGAGTCGTCCCTCGACGACCCGTACATCCTGATCGTCAACTCGAAGATCGGCTCGGTCAAGGACCTGCTGCCGCTCCTCGAGAAGGTCATGCAGTCCGGCAAGCCGCTGCTGATCATCGCCGAGGACGTCGAGGGCGAGGCCCTGTCGACCCTGGTCGTCAACAAGATCCGCGGCACCTTCAAGTCCGTCGCCGTCAAGGCTCCGGGCTTCGGCGACCGCCGCAAGGCCATGCTCGGCGACATCGCCATCCTCACGGGCGGCACGGTCATCTCCGAGGAGGTCGGCCTCAAGCTCGAGAACGCCGGTCTCGACCTGCTCGGCCGCGCCCGCAAGGTCGTCATCACCAAGGACGAGACCACCATCGTCGACGGTGCCGGTGACAGCGACCAGGTCCAGGGTCGCGTCAACCAGATCCGCGCCGAGATCGAGAACTCCGACTCGGACTACGACCGCGAGAAGCTCCAGGAGCGCCTCGCGAAGCTGGCCGGCGGCGTGGCCGTCATCAAGGCCGGCGCCGCGACCGAGGTCGAGCTCAAGGAGCGCAAGCACCGCATCGAGGACGCCGTCCGCAACGCGAAGGCGGCCGTCGAAGAGGGCATCGTCGCCGGTGGCGGCGTGGCCCTGCTCCAGGCTTCCTCGGTCTTCGAGAAGCTCGAGCTCACCGGCGACGAGGCGACCGGCGCCAACGCCGTCAAGCTCGCGCTGGAGGCCCCGCTCAAGCAGATCGCCGTCAACGGTGGTCTCGAGGGTGGCGTCGTCGTGGAGAAGGTCCGCAACCTGCCCATCGGTCACGGCCTGAACGCCGCGACCGGCGAGTACGTCGACATGATCGCCGAGGGCATCATCGACCCGGCGAAGGTCACCCGCTCCGCGCTGCAGAACGCGGCGTCGATCGCGGCCCTCTTCCTCACCACCGAGGCCGTCATCGCCGACAAGCCCGAGAAGGCCGGCGCCGGCGCCGGTGGCGGCATGCCGGGCGGTGACATGGACTTCTGATCCGCCCCGGGCTCCGGCCCGCAGCAGATCGGCTGTTCTTCACGTACCGAGGGCGGCGCTCCTTCTCCACGAAGGGGTGCCGCCCTCGGGCGTTTCCGGGCGGCCGGAGGCGCGAGGCCGCGTCCGCGACGAGGGGGCCGGGTCCGTGCCCGGACCGTGGGACGCGGCGCCGTGGGTGCGCGGCGTTTGGTTGACTTCTGTCATGACGGACGCGACGAACGTATTCATCAAGATCTGCGGGCTGCGGACCGTGCGGGACGTCGAGGCGGCCGTGGCGGCCGGAGCCGACGCCCTCGGGTTCGTCTTCGCCCCCGGGAGTCCGCGGACCGTCGACGCCGCCGCGGCGCGGAAGCTGATCGCCGGGGTGCCGGACGGGGTGCTGACCGTCGGGGTGTTCCGGGGGCAGCCGGTGGACGAGGTGCGGCGCTTCGCCGAGGAGAGCGGCGTGCGCTCCGTGCAGTTGCACGGGGACGAGGGCGCCGCGTACTACGAGGAGCTGCGGGCGCCCGGCCGGACGCTGATCCGTGCCACGGCCCGCGCGGTGGCCGCCGTCGGGGAGTACGGGGAGGACCTGCTCCTCATCGACGCCCCCGACCCCGGCTCCGGCAAGCCCTGGAACTGGGCTTCGGAGGAGTTCACCGCACCCGCGGGCCGGTGGCTCCTGGCGGGCGGGCTGACCCCGGACACCGTGCGGGAGGCCGTGGAGGTCACCGGGGCGTGGGGCGTGGACGTGTCCAGCGGGGTCGAGCGGGAGCGCGGCGTGAAGTCCCCGGAGCTGATCCGCGCGTTCATCGAGGCCGCGCGGAGCTAGTGCCGCGGCCCGGTGGACCTTTCCGGTCGGCACCAGCCGTATTCCGCCGACGGGGGGCGCGTCCCGAGACCCGGGGTTTCCGGGGGGCAGGGGGTCAGGGGGTCAGTGAGTCGATCCAGCGTTCCAGCCGGCGGCCCTCGGAGGTCATCAGCCCGGGGTCGCGCAGGGTGTTGGTGAGCAGCGAGATGCCCTGGTAGCCGGCGATCAGGGCGACGGCCAGCTCGCGGGCGTCGGCGGTCCGGCCCAGGCCGTGGAACTGCTGCTCGGCCCAGTCGAGGAGGACCCGCATGACCTTGGCGAGCGCCTGGTCGAGGCCGTCCTCGCGCTTGTCGAGCTCCGAGGCGAGGCTGCCGGTCGGGCAGCCGTAGCGGGCGGTGACCTCGCGCTGGTCCACCCAGCCGGCCAGGAGCGCCTTCAGGCGGTCCTGGGGGGTGGGGAGCGCGTCGAGGGCGGTGATCAGGTCCGCGAGTGTCCGTGCGTGGGCGTCGATGGCCGCCTCGACCAGCTGGTCCTTGGTCTTGAAGTAGTAGTAGACGTTGCCGAGCGGGACGTCGGCCGCGCGCGCGATGTCGGCGATCGTCGTCTTCTCCACGCCCTGTTCGTGCAGGACCTGGGCCGCCGCCGCGGCGAGCCGTTCGCGCTTTCCGCCGCGCCTGCCCGCGGGCTTGTCCCCGGGCTCGGCAGATTTTGAGTGAGTCACCTGACTGACTGTAGACGGGCGCGCCCCGGGAGGCTATGGTCGGCACACGAGTTAGTCAGTCGACTAACTTAGAAATTCCGACGGCAGGAGACTTTCATGATCGTCATCACGGGCGCGACGGGGAACGTCGGCAGCGAACTGGTGCGCGTCCTCGCGGCGGCGGGAGAGCGGGTCACGGCCGTCTCCCGCCGGGCACCCGAGCACGCCCTGCCCGCCGGTGTCCGCCACCACCGGGCCGACCTCGCCGACCCCGAAAGCCTGCGCCCGGCCCTCGAGGGGGCCGAGGCGCTGTTCCTGCTCGTCGCGGGCGAGGACCCGCGAGGCGTCCTCGACCTGGCGCGGTCCGCCGGCGTACGCAGGGTCGTGCTGCTGTCCTCGCTCGGGGCCGGGACCCGGCCCGAGCTCTACGCGCACCCGGCCGCCTTCGAGGAGGCGGTGCGCGACGCGGGCCTCGAGTGGACGATCCTGCGCTCCGGCGGGCTGCACTCCAACGCCTTCGCGTGGGCCGAGTCCGTCCGGACCCACCGCACGGCGGCCGCGCCCTTCGGGGACGTCGGACTGCCGACGGTCGACCCGGCGGACGTGGCCGAGGTAGCGGCGGTTGTGCTGCGCGGGGCGGGCCATGCGGGAGCCGTGTACGACCTGACCGGACCCGTCCTGACCACGCCGCGCGAGCGGGCCGGCGCGATCGCCGGGGCGATCGGCGAGCCCGTGCGGTTCGTGGAGCAGAGTCCCGGCGAGGCGCGGGCGCAGATGCTGGCCTTCATGCCCGAGCCGGCGGTCGAGGGCACCCTGTCGATCCTGGGCGCGCCCCTCGCCGCCGAGCTCGCGGTGAGCCCCGCCGTCGAACGGATCCTGGGCCGTGCCCCGCGCCCCTTCGCCGCCTGGGCGGACCGCACGGCCCCGGCCTTCCGCTGACGCCGCCCGCCGCCCGCCGCCCGCCGCCCGCCGCCCGCCGCCCGCCGCCCGCCGCCCGCCGTCCGCCGTCCGGTCCGCGTCCCCGTCCGTCCCTTTCCGAAGGAGCAGCAGCCGTGCCCGTACAGCCCGTACTCGACTCGACGATGTACTACCGGGAGGCCGGTGCCGGTGCCGGCGCCGGAACGGATGCCGGTGACCCCGCGCCCACGGTCTTCCTGCACGGGAACCCCACCTCCTCCCACCTCTGGCGCGGGGTCCTGCCCGCGGTCGCCGGCCCCGGCCGCCGGGTGCTCGCACCGGACCTGATCGGCATGGGGGAGTCCGGCAAGCCCGCCGTGGGCTACACCTTCGCCGACCACGCCCGCTACCTCGACGCCTGGTTCGACGCGCTCGGCCTCGACGGGGTGGTGCTGGTCGGGCACGACTGGGGCGGCGCGCTCGCCTTCGACTGGGCCGCCCGCCACCCGGAGCGGGTGCGCGGGATCGCCTTCACCGAGACCATCGTCAAGCCGATGACCTGGGAGGAGTTTCCCGAGGGCGGCCGCGGGCTGTTCCGGGCGGTCAAGACGCCAGGCGTCGGCGAGGCCATGGTCCTGGACGAGAACGCCTTCATCGAGCAGGCGTTGCCCGGTACCGTCGCGTTCCCCTTCGACCCGCGCGACCTCGACGCGTACCGGGCCCCGTACCCGACGCCCGAGAGTCGGCGCCCGCTCCTCCAGTGGGCGCGGTCGATGCCGCTCGGCGGGGAGCCCGCCGAGGTGGTGGCCCGCGTCGCGGCGTACGGCGGCTGGCTCGCGGCGAGCCCGGAGGTACCCAAGCTGCTGATGACCTTCGCCCCCGGCCCCGGGGCCATGACGGGCCCGGAGACCGTCGACTGGTGCGTGGCGAACGTCGCGGGCCTGGAGCTCGCCCGGCACGACGACGTGCGCGCCGGACACCACACCCCCGAGGACCACCCGCTGCTGATCGCCGCGGCGGTGGCGGACTGGGCCGGACGGCACGGCCTGTGGCGTTGACCGCAGGCGGTGGGTCCTGCCGGGCAGGTGCGGCCGGGGGCTCCGGGTGGGTCACGGGGCGTCGTCCGTCGTCCTGCGCGGGGTCGGCCCCCTGCACGTACGGGGACGCGGCGGAGGCGAACGGCGGTCACGGCGGTACGTGTTCCCGCTCCTCGCGGCCGCTCTCGGGGTGACCTCTCAGGGGGATCTCAGGGGTGGGTGCCGGATGTGGCCCGGGGGTCCGTACCCGTACGTTCGTCAGCATGACCAATGCGCGAACTGCCTTCCTCGCAGCACCCGTTCTGATGGGCGCCTACGGCGTCGTCCGCATCATCGACGGCCTCGACGGCAGCCGCGGGCCGGGGCCCGCGTGGAGCCTGGGCCACCTGTGCTTCCTCGGCGCGCTCTTCTTCTTCGTCCAGGGCTTCGCCGCGATGCGCACGGCGGCCGGCCGCAACCGGCTGTCCACCGTGGGTCTGTGGACCGGGGCGGCGGGAGCGGCCGCCGTGGGGGTGCAGTTCGCCATCGACCTGGTGGTCGGGTTCCTGTCGGAGGACCGGGGCGCCATGGAGGAGCTGTTCGCCCGGGTCCAGGACATACCCGGCGTGCTCCCGGTGTTCTACGACTTCGGCCCGATGCTGTTCTTCGCCGGCCAGTTGGTCCTGGTCTCCCAGCTCGCCAGGCGCCGCGTCCTCAGGGCGTGGGCCCCGGTCCTGGTCCTCGTCGACACCACCCTGCCCTTCGCCGACAAGGACCTCATACCCCTCGGAGCCGTCCTGCTCCTGGTCTCCTTCGCCCCGCTCTGGCGCACCCGCGAGGTCGCCGCGGACGTCGTGGCCGACGCGAAGGCGCCGGCCACGAACTGACGCGTGCTCAGTGACTGTCCGCGCCGGGTGGTCCGTCCGTGCGCAGGCGGGCGTGGAGGTGTTCGTCGTGCCAGCCGTCCGCGTGGAGGAGGGCTCCGCGCATGGTGCCCTCCAGGGGGTAGCCGGCCTTCAGGGCGACGCGGCAGGAGGCAGGGTTGGCCACCGAGTGGGTGATGCGTACGCGGTGCAGGCCGAGTTCCGCGAAGGCCCAGCGGGTCACGGAGGTCACCGCCTCGGTCATGACCCGGCTGCCGCGTCCGGCGGGCAGGAGCCAGTACATGATCTCGCCGCTGCCGCCGTGCAGATCGAGGTCGGCCAGCCCGATCAGGCCGAGGGCCTGCCCTCCGGCGGCGGGGGCGACGGCCCAGGCCGCGGCCTTCTCCGTCTCCCAGCGGCGACCGTAGCGCGCGATCCGCTTCTCGGCCTCGGCCAGGGTGAACCGGTCCGTGCGGTTCCAGTGCCGGATGTCCGGTTCGAGGCCGGCCCGGATCAGCGCGGGGGCGTCGTCGGGCTCCCACGGGCGCAGGTGGAGGCCCCCGGTGCCGGGTAGGTCGAGCACCGGCTGGGGGAGGGCGCTCATCCGCCCGGCGGGAACGACCGCGGGTATCTCCTCGCAGGCGCGGAACAGGGACAGGAGCGCCTGGGCCGCGGGGCTCTCGCCGTCGAAACCGTGGCTGCGGCCCAGCTGTTCGGGGACCGCCGGGCCGGTGAGGAGGACCCGGTTGCAGGAGAAGCAGGGGGTGACGTCGTAGAGGTGGTTCAGCTCCGCGTCGTGGGCGCGGAGGCCCCAGGTGGGCGTGAAGCACCGCGCCGGTTCCCCCGGGGGCAGGCTCGCGACGAGGGCGAGGGCTCCGGCGGCCTCGGCGCCGGTCCACACGCCGACGGTGGTGCCGCCGGCTGTCGGACCCCACGGATCGGCCTGGCGGTCGAGGCGGACGACTTCGAGGGCTTCGGCCCCAGGGGGGATCTCCATGCCCCGAGTATGCCGAAGGCCCTGTCCGGGCAGGGCGTACGCGGCTTGGGGCAGGGGGTCCGGTCGGCCGTCCGGGACGACGGCGGGTGTCGGGACGGACGGGGCCGGGGGGATCTGCTCCGCGACACGAACCTGACACGAGGCGGCGTACCCGGGCGTACCCGCGAAGGCTCCCGGCCGGTGGGCCACACCGGCCGGGAGCCTTCGTACGTCAGGGGCGGGTGCTGCCCGGGGTCACCTGCCCACGCCCACCGGTGCGGGGCTGGCGGGCTCGGTCGCCGGGGCCGGGGACGCGGTCCCCGGGGCGGCGTCCTCGTCCGGGTCCGCGTTGAAGTCGGTCAGCATCTGCTGGGTGAAGCCGAAGAAGTACGTGGCGGCGAAGCCGACGAGGTAGCCGACGGCCAGGCCGCCCGCGTAGATCACGATCGTCATGCCCATCCCCGACTTGCCGTCCAGCAGCGGGAACAGCGCCCAGCCCGAGGGGCCGATGGCGGTGGATCCGAAGGCCGTGCCCAGCTGGTTGAAGAGGCCGACGAAGGCTCCGCCCGCCGCGCCGCCGACGCAGGCGGTGACGAAGGGCCGGCCCAGCGGCAGGGAGACGCCGTAGATCAGGGGTTCCCCGACGCCCAGGAAGCCGGCGGGGAGGGCGGACTTGATGGTGGTGCGGATCGAGCGGTTGCGCGGGAGGCGGTAGTAGACGGCGATGGCCGCGCCGACCTGGCCGGCGCCCGCCATCGCGAGGATGGGGAGCAGGACGGTGTAGCCGGTCTGTTCGATCAGGGTGGTGTGGATGGGGATCAGGGCCTGGTGCAGGCCCAGCATGACCAGCGGGAGGAAGAGCCCGCCGAGGACCAGTCCGGCGAAGGCGCCCCCGGTGGCGAGCAGCCATGTGGCGAACGTACCGATGGCGGTGGACACCTCGCCCGCGACGAACATCAGGCCGAAGAGGGTGACCAGGCCGGAGACGAGGACCGTGAGGGTGGGGGTGACGAGGACGTCGAGCGCCTCGGGGACCCACGTGCGGCACCACTTCTCCACCTGGACGGCGAGGAGCGCGGCCGCGAGCGCGCCGAGGACGCCGCCCTGGCCGGGGGAGAGGGGCTGGCCGAAGGCGTCGATCTTCGCGACGCCGGGGAAGACGATGATCGCGGCGACGGCGCCGCCGAGGATGGCCGTGCCGCCGAACTCCTTGGCCGTGTTGTAGCCGACGAAGACGGCGATCAGGGACATGAAGCCGCTGGCGATCGCGGCGAGGGCCGGTACGACGGCGGGCAGCCAGCCCATGTTCGTGAGGAAGCCGTTCAGGCCGGCGATGATGCCGCAGCCGATCAGGGCGGGGATCAGCGGGACGAAGATGTTCGCGACGCGGCGCAGGAACAGTTTGAAGGGGGTGGAGTTCTTCGCCTTCTGCGCGGTCTTGATGGCCGCGCCCTGGGCGGCGAGTTCGTCGGCGGTGGCGGCGCCGCCACCGGCCCGGACCCCGGGGGCCGGACCGGGAGCGGGGGCGGGGGCCGGGGCGGGGGCGGCCGAGCGGCCCTCCTCGACCAGGGCCTCGAACTCGGGCGTGACGCGGGCGACGGTGCCCGGTCCCAGCACGATCTGGTAGGTGTCGTCCTCGACCACGCCCATCACGGCGGGCACGGCTTTGAGTGCCTCGTCCTGGACCAGCGATCGGTCGCGCAGGGTGATGCGCAGGCGCGTCATGCAGTGCGCGACGGACAGGATGTTGTCCGGACCGCCGACCAGAGGAAGGATCGCGGCGGCGGTGGCGCGGTTCTTGTCAGTGGACATGTCGTGGTCTCGCCTTGCTGCTCGGGTTGTCGCGGGGGGTCGGCGGAAGGTCGGCGGGGGCCGTGCGGGTCAGGGGGAGGTCTGGGCGAGGGCGGCCCGGAGGTGGCCCCCGGAAGCGGTGAGCAGTTCGCCGGCCGTGGGGCCGTCGACGCCGCCGAGGACGACGAGGATGGCCTGCTTCACCTCGCCGTCGCAGGCGCTGAGCGCGGCCTCGATCTCGGCGTCCGGGGCGCCGGTGGCCAGGGAGACGATGCGGCGGGCGCGGGCGCGCAGCTTCTCGTTGGAGGAGCGCATGTCGACCATCAGGTTTCCGTACGTCTTGCCGAGCCGGATCATCGTGAGGGTCGAGATGAGGTTGAGTACGAGCTTCTGCGCGGTGCCGGCCTTCAAGCGGGTCGATCCGGTGAGGAGTTCGGGGCCGACGACGACCTCGATGCCGTGGTCGGCGGCCGCGGCGAGCGCGGAGCCGGCGTTGCAGGACAGGCCGACGCTCAGCGCGCCGCGGCCGCGGGCGAACTCGACGGCGCCGATGGCGTACGGGGTGCGGCCGGAGGCGGAGATCCCGATGACGGTGTCGTCGGCGGTCAGGGCCAGCGCCGTCAGGTCCTCGGCGGCCAGTTCCTTGGAGTCCTCGGCGCCTTCGACGGCCTTGACCATGGCGGCGGGGCCGCCCGCGATCAGGCCGACGACCTGGGAGGGGTCGGTGTTGAAGGTGGGCGGGCACTCGCTGGCGTCCAGGACGCCCATCCGGCCGGCGGTTCCGGCCCCCGCGTAGACCAGGCGCCCGCCGCGGGCCATCCGCTCGGCGATCGCGTCGATGGCGGCGGCGATCTGCTCCAGCTGACCGGCGACGGCGGCCGGGACGGTGGCGTCCTCGGCGTTCATGAGGCGGGCGATCTCGAGGGTGGACAGCCGGTCGATCTCGGCCAGTTCGGGGCGGAAGGCCTCGGTGGTCAGGGTGGCGAGCTGGGCGCGGAGTTCGGCGTACGCGGTCATGAGGGGAGCTCCTGAGCTGCTAGCGGGTGCCGCTGGTGCGCTTGACGGTGGGTACGGGGGAGTGGTGCCGGGGCGCGAGCGCCTCGTACGAGGCCGCGAGCGCGGGCGCGGCGGTCTCGTAGGTCCGCTGCGCGACGCCGACGAAGAGGCAGTCGACGACGAGGAGCTGACTGGTCCGGCTCGACATGGCGGCCGGCCGCAGCTGCGTCTCGCGGGCGGCGGAGGTGGCCAGTACGAGGTCGGCGTAGTGGGTCACGGGGGCGTTCGGGCGGCCGGTGAGCGCGAGGGTGGTGGCGCCGTGCTCGAAGGCGATCCGCAGGGGTTCGATGACGTCGTCGGTGCCGCCGGAGTGGGTGACGGCGACGGCCACGTCGCCGGGGCGGAGCAGGACGGCGGTGGTGACGGCGAGGTGCGGGTCGCTGTGCGCGTGGGCGAGGAGGCCGATGCGCTGGAGTTTCTGGGCGAGGTCCTGGGCGACGAGGCCTGAGGCGCCGACTCCGTAGATCTCGATGCGGCGGGCCGCCGCGAGGGCGGAGACGGCGGCGCCGAGGGCGGCGACGTCGAGGCCGGCGGCGGTGTCGGCGAGGGTCTGGGCCTCTTCGCGGGCCAGCTTGGCGACGACGTCCGCGAGGGAGTCGTCGACCGCTATGTCCACGGTGACGGCGGGGGCCGCGCCCGACTCCTGCTGCGCGGCGAGGGCGGCGAGCGCGAGGCGCAGGTCGCGGTAGCCGGCGTAGCCGAGCAGGCGGGCGGTGCGGACGACGGTGGCCTCGCTGGTGCCGGTGCGGGCGGCGAGGTCGGTGACGGTGAGCGCGGCGCAGGCGGCGGGGTCGGCGGCGACGGCTTCGGCGACGGCCTGCATGGAGCGGGTCATCGAGGGGCCGAGGCTGCGCACGCGGGCCCGCAGGGCGGCGGGTGCGGGGACGGGGACGGGGACGGGGGGCCCGGATGCCGGCCCGGCCGGGGCCGGCGGGGAACCGCCATCGCTGAAGGTTTCTTTCATTCTCTCGCTCACGCCTGAAATCTATTTTCAGACACCGGTGGGCGTCAAGACGCCACAAGGCACCTTCGGAAGGGGCCGTTCGCGGACGGGAAAGGGGACCTTCGCCACTTGGCCCGCACGGGTCCACAATGTGTCCATGGACCACGCCACCCCCCTGGAACAGGCGCTGCACGCCGCCCGCGCCCTGGTGCTCGCCGATCTCGTCGCGGGCCAGGTCGCCGAGGCCGATGTCGTCTCCCTCGTCGAGGACTCGGTCACGCACCGCCGGTGGTGGGTGGAACAGTGGCCGGAGGGTGCCGACTACCTCGCCGGACTCGTCGCCCAGGACGTCAAGGACGCGCTGCTGGAGAAGTACGGGCGCTGGCCGCTGTGCCCGGTCTGCCACCACGGCGAGCCGCACGCGCTGGACGTGGAGCCCGAGCTCGGACCGGACCCGATGTGGGTGTGCTCGGAGGCCGGCGTGCGGGTGGCGCCGGTGGGCGGACTCGGACCGGTCTTCGGCGGGCGCGCCGAATGAGCCGCCGGTGACCGTCTACATCGACCCCCCGACCTGGCCGGGCCACGGCCGGATGTGGTCGCACCTGGTCAGCGACGTCTCGTACGAGGAACTGCACGCCTTCGCGGCGTCGATCGGCTGCCCGCCGAAGGCCTTCGAGCGCGACCACTACGACGTGCCCGAGCAGCGCTACGAGGATGCGGTGGCCGCGGGCGCGGTCGAGATCGGCAGCAAGGAACTGGTCCGGCGGCTGACGGCGGCGGGGCTGCGCCGGCCGAAGGGGAGGCCGGCCTAGCGCTGTGACCGGCGGATGGGCCCCGGGGCCGCCGGTCGTCGGGTGCCGGTCGTCGGAGCCGAAGGGGTCAGCGCCCTCCGGCCGCCGACGGGGTCAGCGGCCGGAGGGTTGCCCGGTTTCGGCCAGGCGGGGCGTGTCGGCGGCGGCGGATCGCGCCGAGGACGTCACGACGCGGGTCGCGCGGGGCCCCGTACGGCGGCTGCGGCGGTCCAGGCGCAGGGCCGCGAGGCCGAGCCCGATGGCGGTGACGGTCATCGCGGCGCCCGCCCAGGCCGTGGCGGAGAAGCCGTGGCCGGCGTCGATGACGGTGCCCCCGAGCCAGGGGCCGCCCGTGTTGCCGAGGTTGAACGCGGCCGTCGTCGTCGCGCCGGCCAGGGTCGGGGCGGCGCCCGCGACGTTGAACATGCGGGCGTTGAGCGCCGGGGCGGTGAAGAACGCCGAGAAGCCGATCAGGAAGGACAGGGCGATCGCGGCCGCGGCCGTGGAGGCCAGCAGGGCCAGCGCCGCCAGGAAGGCGGTGGAGGCGGTGATCCCCCACAGCATCACGCCGAAGAGGTGCGCGTCGGCGATCCGCCCGCCCAGGGTGGTGCCCAGCAGCGCGCCCACCCCGAAGAGGCCGAGGATCCACGGCACCCAGCCGGAATCCAGCCCGGCCACGTCCGTGAGCAGCGGGGACAGGTAGCTGAAGGCGCAGAACACGCCGCCCGCGGCGAGCGCGGTGACGCCGATGGACAGCCAGACCTGGCGGTCGCGGTAGATGCGCAGCTCGCGGGAGAGCGTCGGCTTCTCGGCGGGCAGCGGGATCTTCGGGATCAGGGTGAGGATGCCGACGAGCGCGACGGCGGAGGCCGCGGCGACGGCCCAGAAGGCGGAGCGCCAGCCGAACTGCTCGCCGAGGAACGCACCGGCCGGGACGCCGAGGACGTTGGCGATGGAGAGCCCGCCGATCATGACGGCCATGGCGCGGGCGCGCTGGTGCTGCTCGACCATGGCGATGGCCACGGCCGCGCCCACGGCCCAGAATCCGGCGCAGGCGAGCGCGGAGACGATGCGGGAGGCGAAGAGCAGCTCGTAGGAGGGGGCCAGCGCACCCGCGACCTGCCCGAGGCCGAAGAGGCTGATGAGCGAGACGAGGGTGGTGCGGCGGGGCAGCCGCAGCGTGGCGACGGCCAGCAGGGGCGCACCGACGACCATGCCGATCGCGAAGGCGGATATGAGCAGGCCCGCCTGCGGGATCGTGACGCCCATGTCCTCGGCGATGGGCGGCAGGAGCCCGGAGAGCATGAACTCGCTGGTGCCGAGCGCGAAGACGGAGAGGCCGAGGACGTAGACGGCGACGGGCATGCGGGCGCGGGTTCGTGCGGCTGCTACGGGCATGAACTACATCAACGGCCGTGCCCGGGATCGAATTCCCCCCGTTTCGTGTCAGGTGTATGAAATGAGCCTCTCGAGCTCCTCCGCCAGGTTGGCGCGGGCCGGGGCCTCCCAGTGCGCCGTCCCGTACGGGGTGCGGAAGAGGCGGGGCAGGCCGAGCAGCTGGCGCAGGACGGCGGCGCGGCCCTCGCGGAAGGCCTCGTCGGGGACGAATCCGTACTCGGCGCGCACGGCCGCCGCGTACGCCGCGTACTCGGCCGGGGTGCCCGCGAGGACGGCCAGGTCCGCGTCGCACAGGACCTCGCCGTTGGTGTCGCCGGGCGCGGGGTCGTGGGTGACGGTGAGGCGGACGAGGCGGGCCACCTCGGCGGTGGTGGCCGCGCCGATGCCGAGCTCGGGGAGGGCGCGCTCGGCGAGGGCGGCGCTGCGTTCCTCGTTCTCGGAGCGGTCGGGACGGTAGACGGCGTCGTGGAACCAGGCGGCGAGCTCGACGGCGGCCGCGTCCGGGGCGTCCGGGGCGTCCGCGCCGTCGGCCGTGTCCGCGCCCTGCGCCGTGTGCGGGGCGAGTACGTCGATCCGTGCGAGGACGTCGGCGAGGTGAGCGGTGGTGTGGTACTTGCGCTGCGGCTCCGCCCAGGCCGCCAGGAGGCGGTCGGCGTAGGGGGCGGGGTCACGGCCGGCCGCGGCCCCGGCGGCGGTGGTGGCGTTCTGCCAGCGGGCGCGGAGGATCTTCTCGCGGTGCGCGTCGGATGTCATGCGCACATTGTGGTGGGGGCGTGATGGTGCTGGTGAAGCGCGGGCGAGGGCCCGTACCCTGGATATTGGACTAGACCTATTTCCATTACGGGACTAAGGATGGGATTACATGAGCAACCGTGCGCTCCTGGAGGTGATCGCCCTCGACGTGGAGGACGCGGTCGCGGCCCGGGCCGGTGGGGCGGACCGACTCGAACTGGTCACCGACATGGCCGCCGACGGGCTCACCCCGCCGCGCGAGACCTTCGCGGCGATCAGGGCGGCGGTCGACATCCCGCTGCGCGTGATGCTCCGCAGGGCCGACGGCTTCTCGGCGGGATCCGCCGAGGACGTGGAGCGGCTGGTCGCGGATGCGCGGGCGCTGCGCGCGGAGGGCGCGGACGAGTTCGTGCTCGGCTTCCTGAACCCGGACGGCAGCCCCGACCTGGCCGCCGTCGAGGCGGTCGTGGCGGAGCTCGACGGCTGCCCCTGGACGTTCCACCGGGCGATCGACCGGGCCGGTGACCGTGACCGGCTCCGCAAGGCGCTGGCCGGGCTGCCCGGCCTGGACACGTACCTGACGGCGGGCGCGGCGGGCGGCGTCGACGAGGGCCTGCCGGTGCTGCTGGCGGAGGCGGCGAGGGCGGGCGCGCCCGGCTACGAACAGCGGATCCTGGTCGGCGGCGGCCTGGTGCTGCCGCACGTCCCGGGGCTGCGCGAGGCGGGCATCGACGGCTTCCACATCGGCGGCGCGGCGAGGCCCTCGGGGTGGGGACACCCGGTCTCCCCGTCCGCGGTCGCGGACTGGCGGGCGGCCCTCGGCTGACCCCGCGCGGCGGGGCCGGCCCCGGCGCGCGGTGGGGGCGGGCCCCGGCGCGGTGCGGCCCGCCCCGAGCGGTGGAGCCGGGGGCCGGTCAGGACAGGGCGGCCGGCAGCGGTGCGGCGTGCAGGAGGGTCAGCCCGGAGACGGCCCGGGTGAGGCAGACGTACAGGCGGCGCAGGCCGGTGCGTTCGTCGGGCTCGCCGTCCACCACCGCCGACGGCTCGTCCAGGACGACGTAGTCGTACTCCAGACCCTTGGCCAGCGACGCCGGCACCAGCGTCAGCCGCGACTGCGCCGTGGTCTCCTCGCCGGGCGAGAGGTACGGGAGCCCCGCGGCGGCCAGGGCCTGCGCCAGCTCCGGGATCCGCGCGTCCGCCGCGATCAGGCCGATCGACCCCTCGTGCGCCAGTGACGACCGGCAGGCCTCGATCACCGCCCCGGTGAGGCCGGACGACGACGCGACCGGGGTGAGGACCAGCGACCCCGGGGTCTCGCGGACCGAGGAGACCGGGGCCAGACCCGGGGAGATCGACGGGAGCAGACGGGACGCGTAGGCGATCACCTCGCGCGGCACGCGGAAGCCCGCCGTCAGCTCCTCCAGCACCGCGCCCGGCTTGCCCAGGTGCTCGAGCGCCTCGTCCCAGCTGCGCGTCGCCCACGGCGTCGTGCCCTGCGCGAGGTCGCCGAGGACGGTCGCCGAGCCGGTCGTGCAGCGGCGGCCGACCGCCCGGTACTGCATCGGCGACAGGTCCTGCGCCTCGTCGAGGACCACGTGGCCGAGCGAGTGCGTGCGCTCCACCAGGTCCGTGGCCTCGTCGATGAGGACGAGGTCCGCCGCCGACCACTTCGCCGACTTCACGCTGCGCTGCGGCTTGGCCCACAGCAGCAGCCGCTGTTCGTCCGGCGACAGGATCCCGTCCGCCTGCGCCGCCAGGAACTCCGGATCGGAGAGGAGGCGCAGGACCAGCTTGGCCGGTTCCACCAGCGGCCACACCGCCTTGACCACGGCCTTGACGGCCGCGTCGCGGGCCACCGCGTCCTGGACCCGGTCGTCCGGGGCCTCGCCGGCCTGCTCCATCCGGACGAGGACGGCGTGCGCGATCCGCTGCGGCAGGGCGTCGCGGGCCGCGCCGTAGCGGATGTCGCGGTTCTGGAGCTCGGTGACCATCTCGGCGATCTCGTACGCCGGCACGCGCCAGCGGCGCGACCCGCGGACCACCATCAGCGGTTCCACGGGCTGCGTCACGTGGGAGTGGACCGCGCGCCGCAGCACCTGCGCCATGCGGGCGTCGCCCTTGACGACGGCGGTCTCGGCGGAGTCCGCGCCCCGCACCTCGGTGCCCGCGCGGGCGACCAGGTCGTCGACCGTGGCCTGCTTGACCTCCAGCTCGCCCAGTGCGGGCAGGACCTGCTCGATGTAGTGGAGGAAGGACCGGTTCGGCCCGATGACCAGGGTGCCGGTGCGGGCGAGGCGGTCGCGGTGCGCGTAGAGGAGGTACGCGACACGGTGCAGGCCGACGGCCGTCTTCCCGGTGCCGGGACCGCCCTGGACGCAGACCGAGCCGGACAGCCCGGACCGGACGATCTCGTCCTGCTCCGGCTGGATCGTCGCGACGATGTCGCGCATGGGACCGACGCGCGGCCGCTCGATCTCCTGCTGGAGCAGCTTGCTGACGGCCGTCGCCTCGGCCGGATCGGAGAGGTGCTCGTCCTCGTACGCGGTCAGCTCGCCGCCCGTGTAACCGAAGCGGCGGCGCAGCGAGACGTCCTGCGGGTCGGCCTTCGAGGCCCGGTAGAAGGGCTGGGAGACGGGGGCGCGCCAGTCGATGACCATCGGGTCGCCGCCCGCGTCGTGGACGTGGCGGCGGCCGATGTAGAACTGCTCGCCCTCCGCGCCTTCGGCGAGCTCGGCGCCGGGCGCGTGCAGGTAGTCGAGGCGGCCGAAGAAGAGGGGGGTGTGGGCGAGGTCGGCGAGGGCCTTGATCCGGTCGTCGATCTGGGCCTGGAGGACGATCGCGTTGACCCAGTTCGCGGTGACGTCGCGGATGTCGAGGGCCTCGACGTCCTCGCGCATCGCGCGGAGCGCGGAGCGGGACGCGGCGAGGTGGGACCGCTCGCGGCCCAGGGGACCGGCGGCGGCGTGTGGGTCGGTGGGGACGTCTGCGGGGGCGTGCGCGGGCACGGAACTGCCTCCTGCTGCTGGGCGACTGCGAGATGCGGGCGGACAGGCCCGCCGGTTTCCGTCCGGCGGGCGGCTCTCCCCGGTGCGGCAGCGGGAGGCGGCAAGAGCGCAGATTGTAGTCACCGGGCCGGTGGCGCGCGAGCGGATAACCCGACGGCCGGGGCGAAGGGAGCCGGACGTGCGGAGCCCGTCGCAGGTCCCCTCCCCCGATGCCCCCGAACGGGTGCCGTAGGGGTGTCGTTCGGTGGTCCTCCTCCTTCGGGCAGAGCCCGTAGGGGGACGCATGGGCCGGGAGTCGTAGGCGGGAGGCCCGCGGGCTCCGCCCCGCGGGCGATGTGCCGGGCGGCGCGAAGAGCCACCATGAACACATGAGCACCGCAACCTTCACCCCGATTCCGGGCACGCGCCCCGGGGGCACCTCGCGGCCGAAGGCCGCAGGAGCCACCGCCACCTCCGACTCCCGTCCGCGCCACCGCGTCGGTGGCGTCCTGCGGGCGGCCAAGGTCTTCGCGGCGACCGCCGTGAGCGTCGTCGTCCTCGGCGAATACGGCGAGGACGCGGGCGTCATACGCCGCTGACGCCGTACCCGGCCCCGCCGCTCGCGCAGCGCTCGGGCGCCGGAGTGCTGATCCACTAAGGTCACGCCGTGACCCGGAGTTCCCGCACCAGCCGTCTGCCGTCGCCCCGCTCCGGTGTGCTGGTCACGGGCCTGCTGCTCGCGCTCGGCGTGCTCCGCATCGCCCCGCGCGTCCCCATGGCCGACGCCCTCGTCCACGGCTTCTCCGCCGCCGAGTGGAGTCCGCCCGCCGTGTACCCGCCGTTCGCGGCGATCCTTTTCATGCCGGCCGCCTGGCTGCCGACCGGGGTACTGAAAGCCGTCCTGATCCTGGGCAACGCCGGTCTGCTCGCCCTGCTGATCCTGCTGTCCTGCCGCCTGGCGGGACTGCGGCCCCGCCCGGGCCCCGTCATGGCCGCCACCATCGCCGGACTGTGGCTGGAGCCGCTGTTCCAGACCCCGCTGCCGGGCCAGATCAGCCTGGGCCTCGCCTGTGTGGTCCTGTGGGACCTGCGCCGCCCGCGCGCCGCGCTCGGCAAGGGCTTCGCCCTGGGCACCGCCGCCGGGATCACCCTGACCCCGGCGCTCCTGATCCCGTACCTCCTGCTCACCGGCCGTGTCCGAGCCGGCCTGACCGCGCTGGCCGCCCTCGCCGGTACCGGCCTGCTCGGCCTGCTGGTGCTGCCGCGGGCCTCCACCGAGTTCTGGTCCCGCCACCTGGCCACCGGGGGCCGCGCCCTGCTCGTGGACTGGCCCCACCTGTGGGTCTGGGCCGTCCCCCTGCTCGTGGCCCTCCTCGGCGCGGCCTGCCGCGCCGCCGCCTTCCGGACCCGGGCGCGGACCTCCGCCCCGACGCCGGCCCCCCGGGAACGGATCCGGGTGCGGGCCCGCACTCCGGCACCCGGACGCGGACCCCGACCCGGACCCGGGCCCGGCGAGCAGGGCGGGGCGGCCGCCGGTCAGTCGGTCGCCAGCAGCTCGTCCGCGTCCATGATCCGGTAGGCGTAGCCCTGTTCGGCCAGGAAGCGCTGGCGGTGCGCGGCGAAGTCCTGGTCGATGGTGTCGCGCGCCACGACCGAGTAGAAGCGCGCCTCGTGGCCGTCGGCCTTCGGGCGCAGCACGCGGCCCAGGCGCTGGGCCTCCTCCTGGCGGGAACCGAAGGTGCCGGACACCTGGATGGCGACCGTGGCCTCGGGCAGGTCGATGGAGAAGTTCGCGACCTTCGAGACGACCAGCACGCTGATCTCGCCCTCGCGGAAGGCGTTGAAGAGCTTCTCGCGCTGCGCGTTGGAGGTCTCGCCCTTGATGACGGGCGCGTTCAGGTGCTCGCCGAGCTCGTCGAGCTGGTCGATGTACTGCCCGATGACCAGGGTCTGCTCGCCGGCGTGCTTGCGCACCAGCGCCTCGGTGACCTTCCGCTTGGTGGCGGTGGTCGCGCAGAAGCGGTACTTCTCCTCCGTCTCGGCGGTCGCGTACGCGAGGCGCTCCGACTCGGTGAGGTTGACCCGGACCTCGACGCAGTCCGCCGGCGCGATGTAACCCTGCGCCTCGATCTCCTTCCACGGGGCGTCGAACCGCTTCGGGCCGATCAGCGAGAACACGTCCGACTCGCGGCCGTCCTCGCGCACCAGCGTCGCGGTCAGCCCGAGGCGGCGGCGCGCCTGGAGGTCGGCGGTGAACTTGAACACCGGCGCCGGCAGCAGGTGCACCTCGTCGTAGAGGATCAGGCCCCAGTCCCGGGAGTCGAAGAGCTCCAGGTGCGGATAGATGCCCTTCCGCTTCGTCGTCAGGACCTGGTACGTGGCGATCGTGACGGGCCGGATCTCCTTGCGGGTGCCGGAGTACTCGCCGATCTCCTCCTCCGTCAGCGAGGTCCGCTTGATCAGCTCGTGCTTCCACTGGCGGGCGGAGACGGTGTTCGTGACCAGGATCAGCGTGGTCGCCTTGGCCTTCGCCATCGCGCCCGCGCCGACCAGGGTCTTGCCGGCGCCGCAGGGCAGCACGACCACGCCGGAGCCGCCGTGCCAGAAGCCTTCGACGGCCTGCTGCTGGTAGGGGCGCAGGGCCCAGCCGTTCTCGTCCAGTTCGATGGGGTGCGCTTCGCCGTCCACGTACCCGGCGAGGTCCTCGGCCGGCCAGCCCAGCTTGAGCAGGGTCTGCTTGATCTGTCCGCGCTCGGAGGGGTGCACGGCCACGGTGTCGGCGTCGAGCCGGGCGCCCACGAGCGGGGCGATCCGCTTGGACCGCAGGATCTCCTCGAGCACCGGCCGGTCGGTGCTGGTCAGGACCAGCCCGTGGACGGGGTGCTTGGAAAGGGTGAGCCGGCCGTAGCGGGCCATGGTCTCGGCGACGTCGACGAGCAGGGCGTGCGGGACGGGGTAGCGGGAGAACTCCACGAGCGCGTCCACGACCTGCTCCGCGTCGTGGCCGGCGGCCCGCGCGTTCCACAGGCCGAGCGGGGTGATGCGGTACGTGTGGATGTGCTCCGGAGCGCGCTCCAGCTCCGCGAATGGCGCGATGGCACGGCGCGCGGCGCCCGAGAGCTCGTGGTCGATCTCGAGGAGGAGCGTTTTGTCGCTTTGAACGATGAGGGGCCCGTTCACACACGTCCCTTTCCTGCGGCGGAGGGCCGCCCGGGCGCGGGCGGCCAAACCTCCAGTCTGCCGTATCGCTCCGCGGGGTGGGTGGTTCTGGGCTGTACGGGGCTGCCGGGCGGGGCCCCGGCGACCCCGGGGGGCCGGGTGCGGCGCCGTTGCTGGGGCTCCGCCCCAGGCCCCGCGCCTCAAACGCCGGCGGGGCTGAATCCGCTGGTGGTGAAGGCGAGGATCTCCGGGGCGGCCTCGCGGAGGGTCGGGAAGTGGCGGTGGGCGTCGGCCGCCGGGGTCGGGCTGTTGACGGACCAGACCGTCATGCCGGCCCGGAGCCCCGACCGGATGCCCGACGGGGCGTCCTCGATGACCAGGCAGTCCTGTGGTGCCGCGCCGAGGAGGGCCGCCCCCAGCAGGTACGGGACCGGGGAGGGCTTGCCTTCGCTCACGCGGGCCGCGTCGACGAGGACCGGGGGGACCGGCAGGCCGGTGCGGGCGAAGCGGCCGCGCACGCGGTGCTCGTAGTTCGAGGTGACCAGTCCCCAGCTGTCCGGGGGCAGGGCGGCCAGCAGCTCGGCCGCGCCGTCGAAGGCCGCGTAGACGCCGGTGCGCACGTCCTCGTCCTCCAGCGCGTGGAGCGTGGCCAGGCACGCGTGCGGGTCCTGGTCGGGGGCGACGGCCGCGAAGGTCTCCAGGGGCCGGGTCCGCAGCGCCACCGCGTGGACCTCGTCCGGGTCCAGGCCGTACCGGTCCGCCCAGGCCGCCCAGACCCGGCGCTGGTTGGCGACGGCGTCGACGAGGGTGCCGTCGACGTCGAACAGGACGTACCGGGGAGCGGGAGCGGACGCGGCCGTGGATCCGGCCGTGGATCCGTCCGTGGACAGGGGCGTGGATCCGTCCGTGGACACGGGCCTGGATCCGTCCGCGGAGGCGGCCGCGGATCCGTCCGCGGAGGCGTATGCGCTGGTCACGACCGGATCATGTCAGGCCGCGCAGGAGCAGGGCCAGGCCTCCGCCGAACTCCCGCTCCGGGCTGACGGAGCGGGCGTCGCGCGCGGTCGCCGTCATGTACGGGAACGCGTGCGCGGGCAGACCGGCGATGGCGGTGGTGCCGGGCCCTTCGAGCGGGCCGAGGTGTTCCAGCTGGAGGGCGCCGATCACGTAGGCGATGACCGCGCGCAGCGCGATGACCCGCTCCTCGCCCTCGATGCCGGCCTCCGTGAGCACCCCCAGCATCGTCTCCGACCAGCGCAGTGCGCTTTCCGAGCGGGGCCGGTGGGTGAGGGTGAGCGGCAGCACGGCCGGGTGGGCGCCCACGACCTCGCGCATCCGGGTGGCCAGGAGCGTGATCCGGTCCTGCCAGGGCCCGGGGGGCGGCGGGGCGGTGTCGATGCCGCCGAGGACGAGCTCGACGACGAGCGCCTCGAGTTCCTCGCGGTCCCGGACGTAGCGGTACAGCGCCATCGTGCTGATGCCGAGTTCGGTGGAGACGGCGCGCATGGACAGGCCGGGGAGCCCGTCGCGGTCGATGACGGCGAGGGCGGCGGCGGCCAGTTGGTCCGGGGTGTGGGAGCGGGGACGCGGCATGACGGTTGACAGCGTACGGCATACGCCTACGCTGGAGGTGTAGGCGTACGGCATACGCCTACGTCGCCCGAGAGAGGGATGCCCCATGCTCGAACCAGGTTCCGTCGTGCCCGCCCGCGCCCTCGCCGCCCTCGGGGGAGAGGCCGTGCCCGTCCCCGACCCCGGGCGGATGGTCCACCTCCAGTTCCGGCGCTTCGCCGGGTGCCCCGTCTGCCATCTCCACCTGCGCTCCGTCGTCCGGCGCCACGCGGAGATCGAGGCCGCCGGGATCCGCGAGGTCGTGCTCTTCCATTCCACCGCCGCGGAACTGCGGCCGCACACGGCCGACTTCCCCTTCGCCGTGGTCGCGGATCCGGAGCAGCGGCTGTACCGGGAGTTCGGCGTCGAGTCCTCCCCGCGCTCGCTGCTGCACCCGCGGGCCTGGTGGCCGGTGCTGCGGGCGATCGCCCGGTCGGCCGTCGCCGTGGCGCGCTGCCGGGAGCGGCTCCCGGACCGGCGGCCGCGGGGCGGCCGGTTCGGGCTGCCCGCGGACCTGCTGATCGCACCGGACGGCCGGGTGCTGGCCGCCAAGTACGGGGAGCACGTCTACGACCAGTGGTCCGTCGACGAGCTGCTCCGGCTGGCGGGACGGAGTCCGGTGGGGGCCGGGGGAGGGGCCGCGTAGGGTCGCCGCATGGCGACCGGTCAGCAAGGATCGGTGCCGGAAGCAGACGCGTTCGAGGTGCCCGCAGGGCTCGTCGGGGACGGCTCGCGGCTGGAGCCCCTCGGGCCGGAGCGCAACGCGGGAACACGACGGCGAGGGGGCCCGGCACATGGTGTGCCGGGCCCCCGCGCCGTTGTCGAAGGGTGGGACTAGCCGCGGACGGCCTTGCGGCGCCGGGCGCCGAGCCAGGCAGCCGCTCCGCCCAGAGCGATGAACACGGCGGCGAGGCCGGTGTACAGGCCGGTGTTGGAGTCGGATCCGGTGTGCGCGAGGGAGCCGGTCGCGGCGGGGGCGTTCGCCGCGGTCGGGGTCGTGGAGGCCACCGGGGTCGTGGTCGCGGAGCCGGTCGGGGCCGGAGTGGTGGACGCGGGGGTGGCCGGAGCCGGGCTGGTCGGGGCCGGGGTGGAGGGCGTGGGGGCGGCGGGGCCGAGCGAGAACTGCTGCGAGTCCTCCACGAAGCCGAAGACGAGACCCTCGGTCAGGTGGACCTGGGCGGTCGCGTTGACCTTGGTGAGCTTCTTGATCTGGGACTTCGGGCCGAGCTTGAGCTGCACGTAAGTGACGCGGTCGCCGGAGGCGGCGCCGAAGCCCTTCGGGATGACCGGCATGTCGACCTCGCCGTGCGCGACGTTCACGTCCTTCCACTGGCCGTCGACCTTGACGCGCGCCTGGAGGTCGGCCTTGGCGGGGTCCTCGTCGGGCAGGTTGACTGAGAACCAGGTGCCGAGGGCGGAGTTGAACTCGCCGTCGCCGGTGACCGAGTAGCGCACGGCCATCATCCGGCAGTCGTCACCGCCGTTGACCTCGCAGGGGCCGAGCTCCTCGAACGCGGCTTTGAGGGTGCCGGGCTTCGTCGTCGGGCTGGTCTTGAAGGTCAGGGAGGGGACGTCGCCGCTCGGGTGGCTGTAGCTCGGTACGGTCAGCGTGAAGTCGCCGTTGACCGTCGGGTAGCTCAAGCCGAGGCCGAGGGTGATCTTCCAGGTCAGCTTCCCGCCCGCGGGGATCTCGAAGGGCTGGTACGCCTTCGAGTCGGCCGGGTAGAACAGGCCCTGCCAGCCGCCGTCCTGGTGTCCGATGCTGGCGGCGGTCGCCGGGGCGTTCACCGCTTCGACCTTGAAAGACACGTCGCTGTCCTGGAGAGGGCTGTTGCCGGTGTGCTCGAGGAGCGCCCACGGGTGGTAGGCGGAGGCCTTGTCCGTCGGGTTGGCCACCGTCAGCTCGAAGGTCTGCGTCGCACCGCCGCGGGTCAGCGGGCCGCTCGGCACCGGGGCGCTCATCGTGGTCTTCAGTTCCGTGGAACCCTCTTCGCTCCCGGCGGCGTGGGCCGACAGCGGCATCAGGACGGTACCGGCGATGGCGGCGGCGACGACGGCGGCGGAGGCGTTGCGCAGGGCGGCGGTGCGAGCGGACATGGTGGACTCCCCCAGGAATCTTCAAGATCAGATGGCAGTGGCGGCCGAGAGGCCGAGAGGCCGATCAGAGGCTGAGCGGCCGGGCGAGATGGCAGGGGCACCTCCCGGCGGTATCTGCGGGAGGTTGAACGCCTGGCCTGTGGTGCGGTTCTCGCCGGCGGCCCGGTTTCTTTCTCCCGGTCGCCGCTGCGATGAGCTGATCTTCACACAGGACGCATCTTCAATCCGTCGTCGGAACGTCACCGCTGTGCAACAGGCCCCGGAGGTCCTCCCGTACCTCCTGACCTGCGAAAACGGAACCATCTCGACCTGTTTGGCCCCGGGCTCCGATGCCCGGAAGCGTCACAGGAACCGGCTATGCGCCCAGGTGCTCCAGCGGCCCCGCCGGATAGGGCGTCTCCAGCGGGAGGAGGGCGCGCGCAGACTTCGGTTCGCCGCCCCGCAGCAGGCCGTGGATCTCCCGCGCCAGCGGGGTCACGTCGCGGACGGAGACCGTCCACTCGTCGGCGTACGCACGCGAGAACGGTCCGGACAGGCCCAGTTGGAGCGAGCGGTACGGCAACGGGTCCAGGTGCAGGTCCCGTTCCGGGTCCCACTGCACCCGGGCGGGCGCGGTGCGCAGCGCCGTCTTCCAGGCCGCCCGGTCGGGGTGCACGGCGGGGGCGTAGTGGGACAGGCAGGCGTCGCGCAGCGCCCGTTCGAAGCCGGTGCGGGTGATCTCGACGGCCAGGACCGTCTCCTGATCGGCCTTGGTGGCCCAGCCGCAGCGGTACATCATCCACAGGAACGACGGCTTGACCCAGGTCATCCGGTCCCGCTTCCAGTCGGGCGGGAAGCGGCCGTCCCGGGCGGCGGGGAGCCCCAGCCGAGGGGCGTACGCCTGGTAGACGGTGACGGTGGCGTCGGTGTGGGACGCCCGGATCTGGTGCTGCGGAGTGAGGGACGGGCCGGTGGACGGGCCGGGGGGCAGGGTCTCGGACATGGCCCCAGCCTGCGGCGCCGGACACCCGCCCGGCCAGCGGTTTTCCCCGCGGGGCCAGGGCTCGATCGGCCGCCCCCCGCTCGACCTGGTCCTCCCAGACCTGGTCCTCCTCAGACCTGGTCCTCCTCCAGTTCCGCGACGCCCGTGATCCGGTGCAGCGCGTACGTCCGTACCTCGTCCGCCGTGTGGTCGTAGCCGGTGACGAAGCCGCCCTCCACCCGCACCGGGGCGATGACCCGCTGACTCGCCGCCCCGTCGGCGTTGACGTACCCGATCCACACCGCCGAGCCGGTCATCGCGGCCGCCTGCACCGTCGCCAGGGTCTCCGCCGCGCTGGTGCGCGGGAGTGCGCCCGGCGCCCCGGCCGAAGTCCCGGAAGCCCCCGAAGCCCCGGAAGCCCCCGAGGACGCGGGCTCCTTGCGCACCGCCGTCGCCGCCGCGTCGCCCGCGCGGATCGCACGCAGCGCCGCGCCGAGCAGCGTCGCGTCCGGCACCGGCGGCCCGTCCGGGACGGGTACGGGCGCCGAGCGGGGCGGCGTGCGGTGGGCATCGGCGCGGGAGACGAGGACGTCACCCGTACGGGATTCCGCGGCCGGGGCGTACCCCATGCCCCGCAACCCGTCGAGCAGCGCGGCGGGTTCGGCCTGCGCCGCCAGCACGGTCGGCGCGAGGCGGCGCAGTCCGAGGCCCGTCGAGCGCTTGTCGGCCAGGATCTCGTTGAGCATGCCGTCGTCGTCGCAGCGCACGTACGAGGAGGCCGCGCCGACCCGGAGGTGGCCGTGGCGGCGCGCCACGTCGTCGATGAGGTACGAGAGCGGCTGCGGCACGGGGGTGCGGCTGTGCTCGGTCAGGAACGCCTGAAGGTCGACGGCCGTGTGGCCGGCGTCCAGGGCGCGGCGCACCGATCCGGGCGTGAAGCGGTACACCGTGGCCCCGCCCTTGGACTCCACGTCGGCCAGCACGGCCAGGACGTCGGCGAGCGCCCGGCGCAGCGGGCCCGGAGCCACCGCCGTCAGGTCCGCCTGCAGCAGGACGTGGTCCACCGGCTCGGGCAGCAGCGGCGCGAGCAGTGGCGCCGGGTCCCCGCCCGCCAGCAGGACGCGGCCGTGCGCGGCGAGCGCGCCGCGGCCGGTGACGCCGAGGACCTCGGCCTCGGTCAGCGCCCAGTGGGCCAGACGGGCGCGCAGCTCGCTCGTGCCGCGCACCGGGCGCTCCCAGGCGAGACGGGCCTGGAGCGCGGCCGTGTCCGGGGCGCCGCCCTCGGGGAGGCCGGCGAGGAGGTGGAGGACGCGGCGGCGCACCTCGGGAGCGGCGGAGCGGTCCAGATCCGGGCCGAGGACCGACAACGTACGGCCCTTCGTGTCCTGTTCGCCGACCAGGCCGGCGGTCCGGGTCGCGGCCAGCCAGGCCGTCGCCAGCACCGTCCAGCGCTCGGCGGGCGGCAGTTCGCACCAGCCGTCGAAGGCGGGGGTCGGCGCGTACCGCTCGTCGGCCTCGCCGTCGCTGGCCAGCAGGCCCGCGGCGTAGGCGAGTTCGATCCAGAACGCCGCCGACGGCTCGTTCGTGTCCAGGGCCGCCGCGGTCCGCTTCAGGTCGCGCACGGAGAGCCCGCCCGCCCGCAGCACGGGCGGACCGGTGTACTCCCAGGACTTCACCAGCTCTTCGACGGTGGACAGCGAGGTCAGCGCCTGGCCGGCCGCGTTCGCGTCCACAAGCTGTGGACGGTGCTCGCGGTGCGCGGGAACGGGCGGTGCCAGCGGCTCCGTCGCCCGGTGCGCGAGGCCGCCGCGCAGGTGGAGGGCCACCTCCCGGGGCAGCAGGACCGTCCGCGCCGAAGCCGGCAGCAGCAGGCCCCGGTCGCGCAGCCAGCGCACGGGGGGCGTCGGATTCGGGGTCACCTCCCCGTACGGCGGCCCCCAGACGAGGCGCCCCAGCACCTGATGTGCCTCGGCCGGGGCCTCGTCGAGCAGCGCCGACATCCGGACCGGGTCCGTGAACAGGGCCGTCAGCGCGGTCACCGCCGACACCGGATCGTGAGTGGGCGTCAGCCCGGCCGCCGCGACGATCTCCTGGATCCGGGTCGGCGACATGCCCGCGGTGGCTTCGGCGACGGTCGGGCCGAGCCCGGTGGGGGAAGGTCTGGACGCCGAGGGGGCGAGCAGCTCGCGGGCGGTGCGCACCAGGCGCAGCCGTTCGTCGTCGCCCCAGACGAGGGCCTGGTCGCGCAGGGTCGCGAGGGCGCGGGGCAGTTCGGCGCGGGCCCCGTTGTCCCTGACGGACGTGGTGCCCGTGTCACCGCTGAGCAGCGTCTCCAGGACCCGGTAGGGGCAGGGCTCGGGGGCCACGACCAGGGCCTCTGCCGTCTGCAGCGCGAAGCGGTCGAGGCGGTCCAGGGCGCGCGCCACCGAGGCCCGGGTCCCGGCCCGCGTCGCCAGCTGCGTCACGTCGCCGGGGACCGGGCTCAGCAGGTCGGGCCGGGCGCGCAGCAGGGCGGCGAGGCCCTCGTCGTCACGGGCGCGCAGCTCTTCGGCGAGGGAGCGCGGAGCGCTTCCCGCGGTGCTCGGGTCAGGCACGGTCGTCGCCTCCTGGTCGCGTCGGCCGGTCAGTCGGCCGGTCCCCATCCGGTCAACGGTATCCGCTGTGCCCTCGGCAGCTCCACGGGCGCACGCGCTACCTTCGCTTCAGGTGGTACGGGAGGAGCCGGGCGTGGGGATCGAGAGCGACCATCTGGTCTACGAATATCTGAGCCGGGTCGGGGACTTGGCACAGCGCAGGCACGTGTCGTCGGGGGACCGGATGCGGCTGGTGTCGGGGCTGCGCGACGAGATCGACCGGCGGCGGGCCAGGTACGAACCGGAGACGCCGGCGGCGGTACGCCGGATCCTGGAGCGCATCGGCACGCCGGAGGAGGTCGTCGGCACGCTGTCGCAGGCCCGTGCCGCGGCCCCGGGGGCGGATCCGGGGGCGGATCCGGTGCCGGCGGTGCCGACGCAGCGGGGGGCCGCGCCGCCGCACCTGGCCGGACTGGACGAGCTCGGCCCCGGCGAGAAGATGGAGCCGGACTGGTGGCGGGTCGCGCCGGGGTCCTCGGTGGAGGGCTTCGCGGGCGGGATCGAGATCCCGGAGCTCTTCGCAGGGCCGGGCGCGGAGCCGGAACCGAAGGACCCGAACGCCCCGGACGCCGCCACCGCGGGAGGTCCGGGAGGTCCGGGAGATCCGAAAGGTCCGGGGGAGCCGGGGGAGGCGACGCGGCGGACGCTCCTGCGCTTCCTGCGGGAGCGGCGGCGCGCGAAGGCGGAGGCGAAGACCGCGGCGGCCGGGGAGGTGGCGGCCGCGGCGCGGCCGAAGCCGCACGCGTTCCTGCTGCTCGCGGCGGTCACGCTGGTCGCGGGCGCCGCCTCCGGCTACTGGCTGCTGCTCGCGGCGGGCTGGCTGCTCGCGTACGCCTCGCGCGTGCTGGGGCCCGCGGAGCGGAAGTGGGTGGTCTTCGGGCTGCCGGGGGTGGTGTTCGCGACGGCGGTGGTGTGGCTGTGGGGCCGGCTGAACGGGCGGTGGGGGGCGCCGCTCACGGACGAGGGCCTGGGCGTGGTCTTCCAGGACATGCTGCCCTGGCTGGCGCGGTCGGCGGCCGTCGTCTCGGCGCTCTACCTCTTCTGGCGTTCGCGCCGGGGCGTTCCTCCGTCCTGAGCCGTTCCCGTCCGCCGTGGCCGTCTCGGCACAATGGACGCATGAGCTCTTCAACGCTTCTGACCGTCGGCTTCGACCTCGACATGACCCTCATCGACTCCCGGCCGGGCATCAAGGCCGCCTTCCGGGCGCTGTCGGCCGAGACGGGGACCTTCGTCGACGCCGACGCCGCCGTCGGGCGCCTCGGCCCGCCGCTGGAACAGGAGCTCGCGTACTGGTTCCCGCAGGCGGAGGTCCCGGACGTGGCCGACCGGTACCGGGAGATCTATCCCGCACACGCGATCGCGCCGAGCCCGGCGATGCCGGGAGCCCGCGAGGCGATAGAGGCCGTGCAGGCCCTCGGCGGCCGCGTGATCGTCGTCACCGCCAAGCACGAGCCGAACGCCCGTCTCCACCTGGACCACCTGGGCATGAAGCCCGACGCGGTGGTCGGCTGGCTGTGGGCGGAGGCCAAGGCGGGAGCCCTGCGCGAGTACGGCGCCCAGGTCTACGTCGGCGACCACGTCGGCGACGTACGGGGCGCCCGCGCGGCCGGCGCGCTGTCGGTGACGGTCCCGACCGGCCCGTGCCCGGAGCACGAGCTGCGGGAGGCGGGCGCCGACGTGGTGCTGGGGGACCTCACGGAACTGCCGCGCTGGCTCGAGGAGTACGCCCGCACGCGGACGGCGTAGCCCGCACCGCGGGCCGGAGCCCGGCGCGGCCGAAGACCGCCCCGCCGGAGCCCGCCCGCGCCGGCGCGTACGCCGGGGCCTACGCCTGGGACGCGCGGGCGGCCCTGCGCTGCGAGGCGGCCGAGCGCACCACGCCCGCCGCCGAGAGGGCGAAGCCGACGCCCATGAGCATGCACACGGCCCACGCGTACGACGGGAACGGGTCGGTGTCGATGAACAGGGGGGCCATCGTGGCGAGGGTGGCGACGGCGCCGAGGACGAAGACGATGCCGCCGGCCTTGACGAGCGCGTCGCCGGGTCGGGGCGCGTCGGGGTCGGTGTCCGCGGGCTCGGGCTGAGGAGTAACAGTCACCCGACCAGGGTAGTTCCCTGGCCGGAGCGGTCATCCGCGAAGGACCGGGGAACGTCTTGTCACCCGGATCCTGACTACTAGCCTGAGAGGTGCGGGTCGGTGACCCGCTCACATCCGACGAGAGCAAGGACAGAGGGCGGACGTGCCTACCGGCAAGGTCAAGTGGTTCAACAGCGAGAAGGGCTTCGGCTTCCTCTCCCGCGACGACGGCGGCGACGTGTTCGTCCACTCGTCGGTGCTGCCCGACGGGGTGGACGCGCTCAAGCCCGGCCAGCGCGTGGAGTTCGGCGTCGTCGCCGGGCAACGCGGTGACCAGGCACTTTCGGTGATCGTGCTGGATCCCGCGCCGTCGGTCGCGGCCGCGCAGCGACGCAAGCCGGACGAGCTCGCCTCCATCGTGCAGGACCTCACGACCCTGCTGGAGAACGTCACGCAGCAGCTGGAGCGGGGCCGTTACCCCGACAAGGCGCACGGTGCGCAGATCGCCGGGATGCTGCGCGCGGTCGCCGACCAGATGGACGTCTGAGCCGCTGACACCCACGGTGCCCCGTCCCCTCCGGGAGGCGGGGCACCGTCGTCGGCTACGGAAAGACCAGCGCGTCGGCGGCGATGGCCGGAACCAGACCCTCCGCGGCTGCCCGCGTGAGCAGTCCGCGGACCGCCGCGTAACCGTCGTCGCCCAGGCCGGCGGTGAACTCGTTGACGTACAGCCCGATGTGCTGGTCGGCGACGGCCGGGTCCAGCTCCTGCGCGTGCGCCCGGACGTACGGGCGGGAAGCCTCCGGGTCGTCCCAGGCCATGCGGACCGAGGTCCGGGCCGACTCGGCCAGTACGCGCAGCGCGTCCGCGCCCAGCGAGCGCTTGGCGATGATCGCGCCGAGCGGGATCGGCAGACCGGTCGTGGACTCCCAGTGCACGCCCATGTCGGCCAGGCAGTGCAGCCCGTAGTCCTGATAGGTGAACCGGGCCTCGTGGATGACCAGTCCGGCGTCCACGCGCCCGTCGCGCACGGCCGGCATGATCTCG
Organism: Streptomyces sp. NPDC006544; assembly: GCF_040611715.1. NCBI lineage: Bacteria > Bacillati > Actinomycetota > Actinomycetes > Kitasatosporales > Streptomycetaceae > Streptomyces > Streptomyces sp. NPDC006544. The sequence continues at coordinate 53,215 of NZ_JBEXOV010000049.1, forward strand.
TGGAACGGCAGCACGACCACCTTGCCGACACCCTCCGGCGGCAGCACGTCGGCGGCCCACAGCCGGAACAGCAGGTAGGCCGTGGAGCGTTCGCTCGGGACGGCGACCGTCCTGCCGGTCAGGTCCAGGCCCGGCTCGCGGGTGAGGACGAGGGGACCGCAGCCGCGGCCGAGCGCACCGCCGCAGGGCAGCAGCGCGTACTCGTCGAGGACCCACGGCAGGACGGCGTAGGAGACCTTCAGGACGTCCAGCTCGCCGCGCTCGGCCATGCCGTTGGTGAGGTCGATGTCCGCGAAGGTGACGTCGAGGGCGGGCGCGCCGGGGACGCGGCCGTGCGCCCAGGCGTCGAAGACGAAGGTGTCGTTCGGGCAGGGTGAGTAGGCGATCCGCACGGGCTTCACGGCGTCGGGGGAGTCCGGGGGGTTCGGGGAGTCCGGGGGGTTCAGCGCGTTCACGAGGTGCCTTCCCAAGCGGCGAGTACGGGTCCCAGCGCCCGGAAGCCGTCGGCCAGGGCGGTCAGCGCGTCACCGATCCGCCAGGCGGCCCGGTCGCGGGGCCCGACGGCGTTGGAGACGGCCCGGACCTCCAGGACGGGGAGCCCGTGCGCGGCGGCGGCCTCCGCCACCCCGAAGCCCTCCATGGCCTCGGCCCCGGCGAGGGGGTGGAGGCCGGCGAGGCCGGCCGCGCGGGCGGCCGTGCCGGTGACGGTGGAAACGCTCAGCACGGGTGCGAGCAGCGCACCGGTCGCCTCGGCGGCGCGGGCGGCGAGCGCGGCGGGGGGCAGGTGCACGCTCCGGCCGAAGCCGAGTTCCGTGACGGTCAGGAACCCCTGCGGGGTTTCGGCGCCCAGGTCGGCGGCGACGATCGCGTCGGCGACCACGAGGGAGCCGGTCGGCGCGGCGGGCAGGAACCCGCCGCCGATGCCGGCGGAGACGACGAGGGAGTAGCCGTCGGCGGCTGGAGCTGGAGCCGGAGCCGGGTCCCGGGTGGGCGCCGCGGCCAGGGCCAGGGCGGTCGCCGTCCCGGCCGCCGCGGCGGCCGGGCCGACACCGGCCACGAGGACGTCGAAGTCTCCCCGGCGGTGGATGAGGTAACCACCGGGGAGGGTGCGCGGCCCGGGACCGGAGGTGTGGTCCGGATGCGGGGTGGGCTCGGACAGACCGGCGACGACGGAGTCCGCCTCCGCCGTCACCGCGGTCACGATGAGCACGCGCACGGTGGGTACGCGACTAGTTCTTGAGCTTGAGGTTGAACGCCCAGACGGCGAGCGGCTTGCCGTCCTCGCCGACCTGCACGATGTTCAGCTTCTTCGAGGCCGGGGCCTCGCCCTGGCCGCCCGTCGAGAAGACGTCGGCGCCCGGGAAGCTGCGGTAGGTGTTGGAGGAGGGCTCGGTGATGGGCTGTCCGTCGAGGACGGCCTGCCACTTCTTGCCGTCCTTGACGACGTCCGGCTCGACGCCGAGACGGAGGGTGTCGCCGCGGGCGTACTCGATGCTCTTGGCGCCCTTGAGGTCGGTGAAGCACTCCTGGACCTTCTCCGCCGTGAGCTCCTTGCCGTCTTGGCAGGCGGACTCGGTGGATACCGACGAACTGCCGACCGTCACGGTCGCCAGCGGCGTCGGCTTGTCACAGGCGGAGAGGAGGAGGAGGCCGGCGGATACGGCTCCGAGGGCCGCGACGCTGCGGCGGGCCCTACCCGAGAAAAGCGGTGCGGTCATGAGCCGAAGGCTATCGGGCCGGTGCCCTGCGCTGCTGCACGGGGTCCCGGTGTGGCTTCACCGAGCGGCCGGGATGTGGGATTCGGTCACGGCGCCGTCGCGCGTGGCCCCGTCCCGGACGCCGCGCCCCGGCCGCAGGCGGGCCGGATCCGCCCCCGCCGCCGCCGGACGCGGATCCGCACCCGGAGGGGACGGCGGCCGACGTGGCCGCAGGGCCGGAGCTACGCCACCCGTGGGCGGGACGGCGTGGGGGTGTGGCTGGGGTGGCTGAGGACGCCGCGCAGGGCCATCACCGTGCCCAGGGCCACGATCGCGGCGGCCACGGACATGCCGAGGACGCCGTTCAGGGGGAGGGCGATGCCGATCGCGCCGCCCAGGACCCACGCCACCTGGAGCAGGGTCTCCGAGCGGGCGAAGGCCGACGTGCGGACGGCCTCCGGGACGTCGCGCTGGATCATCGCGTCCAGCGAGAGCTTGGCGAGTGCCTGGCAGAAACCGGCCGTCGCGCCGAGCACGGCCACGAGGACCCCGCTGAAGAAGACCGCCGCGACGATCGCGACCGCGAGGGTCAGGCACAGCACGGCGGCGATGATCACCTCGGGTGCGCGGGCCCGCAGCCACGCGCCCGCCGCCGTCCCACAGGCGTTCCCGACGCCCGCCGAGACCCCGACGATGCCCAGCGAGACCGCCGCGCTCTGCCCCGCGAGCGGGTGTTCGCGCAGCAGGAACGCCAGGAAGAAGATCAGGAACCCCGACAGCCCGCGCATCGACGCGTTCGCCAGCAGCCCGCACAGCACCGGCCGGCTGACCGTCCGCAGCCCCGGCCGCTTCGAGTGCGCCTCGTGGGTGGACAGGCGCGCCCGCCGCTCGCCCTTCGCCTCGTCCACCTTGTGCGGAAGGGTGAACGCCGCGAAGGTTCCCCAGATGAAGACCGCGCACGCCCCGTAGAGGGGCCACGGCGGCCCGATCGCGTGCAGGCCGGCGCCCACGGGCGCCGCCGCGCCCGTCGCCAGCAGACCGGCCAGCGTGACCCGGGAGTTCGCCTTGACCAGCGAGAAGTGGGGCGGGAGGAGTCTGGGGACCACGGCGCTGCGTACGACGCCGTAGGCCTTGGAGGCGACGAGGACCCCGAGCGCGGCCGGGTACAGCTCCAGGCCGCCCGTGGCCACCGCGCCCGACATCATCACCGCCAGCAGCGCCCGCGTCAGCATCGCGCCCGCCATCGCGGCGCGCCGCCCGTGGGGCAGACGGTCCAGCAGCGGGCCGATCACGGGGGCCAGGACGGTGAAGGGGGCCATGGTGATGGCGAGGTACAGGGCCACCCGGCCGCGTGCCTCGTCCGTGGGGACGGAGAAGAAGACGGTGGAGGCGAGCGCGACGGTGATCAGCACGTCGCCCGCGCCGTTGATCGCGTGCAGTTCGATCAGCTTGCCGAGACCCGATTCGCCGGCCCCGTGCGCGTGCGTGGCCCGCCGGATCCCGCGCGCCGTACCGGTGAAGGGCAGGTGCAGGGCACGCCCGACGGCCCGGCCGGCCCGCCTGGCCGGTCCCGAGCCGTCGCCGGACGACCGTGCGGGTGCCACGTCGCCAATAGTGCCCCAATCGGCCCGTTGAAACCCGTCCCGGCGCGTCGGGCGGAGATGGCCGGTCGGGGGGTTGTCCGCGAATCGGACCTTGCATGTGGGCCGAAGGCGCCGGAGGGGGTAGCGTGCGTAGCGCGCCACCGGCGGCTGCTCCTGGCCGCGCGCCTCTGAGCGATCCTGCAAAATGGATCGTAGGTAGGTGCGCCCTGGAACCCGATCGGGCGCGGACGTCGACGCGGCCCTCTGGTCCGCTCCGCCCGCGCTACGTAGGGACAGCCGACGGGTCGTTGTGGACGACAAGTACGGACGGCGCACTCGTGAGACGGCGTAGGAGAGAACGAGACCTGTGAGTGCTGCGACGACGCGAAGCCGTACCCCCGACCGCCTGTGCGTCGAGGCGGTAGACCTCGCCCGCGCGTCGGCTGAGGAAGCCGCCGCCCCCGGAGTGGTGGGCGCACACCTCGCCGCCGTATCGGAGGGTGACCGGGTCGTCACGCACTTCTTCGAGTGCAAGGACCCGGCCTACCGGGGCTGGCGCTGGGCCGTGACGGTGACCCGCGCGTCCCGTGCGAAGAACGTCACCCTCGACGAAACGGTGCTGCTTCCGGGCGACGACGCCCTGCTGGCCCCCGAGTGGGTGCCGTGGAGCGAGCGGCTGCGTCCGGGCGACATGGGCCCCGGGGACCTGCTCCCCACGGACGCCGAGGACCTGCGGCTGGAGCAGGGCTGGTCGGGCGAGGACGCACCGCCGCCGAACTCGGTGGTCTCCTCCGAGATGGCCGAGCTCGTCGAGGCGGAGGACGCCGACGTCACGGACCGCGCGATCGTCCCGGTACGCGGCTCCATCACCTCGGTGGCCGAGGAACTCGGCATGCGCCGTGCGCGCGTCCTGTCCCGCTACGGCCTGCACAGCGCGGCCGACCGCTGGGACGAGTCCTTCGGCGCGAAGACCGCGATGGCACAGGCGGCCCCCGCGTCGTGCGTGTCCTGCGGCTTCCTCGTGGCGATCGGCGGCTCCCTGGGCCAGGCGTTCGGCATCTGCGCGAACGAGTTCGGACCGGCCGACGGCCACCTGGTCTCCCTGTCCTACGGATGCGGCGGCCACTCGGAGGCCGCCGTCATGCCGAAGCCCCCGCGGCCCGCGCCGCCGGTGCTCGACTCCATGGCCACGGACGAGTTCCTGCTCCGTCCGGCCCCCGACTCGGGCTCCGTCCCCGCGGCGGACGAAGAGATCCTGGCGGACCTCGGTCACTCCTGACCCCTGACCGGCATGGCGAAGGGCCCCGACCTCCACGAGGTCGGGGCCTGATCTAAAAATTAGATAACAAATTATTACATTCTCAGGTGATATTACTCTATCACTTGAGTTTCTGCTAATTTCTTATACCAATGTGCTG